>JAQVGE010000258.1 GCA_028696935.1 Minisyncoccota bacterium
CTATCGATGAGGCGGAAGCTAAGTCGATCTCAGAAGTCGTTGCAAAGGGGCCGAGGGCTGATCGTATCCGCCATGCCATCCACACGTATCGAGCCGTAGCGGTCAACACGAAGTCTGGTCCTGTACTCAAGAGCTTTTCTGTGCCAGAGCTTCTCTTTCCTGACGCTGATGGAATAGTACTCGAAGGCGCACACTTTGCTCAACTTGGTGGATTCTCGCTCTCTCGGGCTGAGCTCTGTTCCCCGATTCTCACCGAAGCGGATTTTAGCCCTAGAAGTGAAGTTAAGGTCGCAGATATTGATGTTGAACGTGGCAAGGTTGTCTATTCATATCGCGAGTCAGAATCATCCGATGCCTCATGGCTTTATGAGGCCGGAGACCCTGATTGGGAGATTGCCCGGCTTGTCTCCTGGCTCTGTAGCGAACTTAGGTCTGCGGATATCTTTCAGCATGAGCTATCGGGATTCATAGTACGGGCTCTTAGGCATCTAACTGATGTTCGCGGTCTAAAGCTCGCGGAGCTCAGCATCTACAAGTACGCTCTTGCGGATGCCTTCAGGCGTAAACTTGATGAGGCTAGGCGCAATGCCGCAAAGAAGGGCTTCGATCTCTTTGCAGGCAGTGACCAGCCCAAGCGCGAACTCCCGCTTACCTGGGATTTCTCCTTTGATCGTGAGCGACCGCCATACACGCATCCTCAAGATCTTGTCGCTGGCGGTTACCGCTTCCAGAAGCACTTCTATCCGATGATCCAGGACATCAAGGACCGGGGTGAGGAGCTTGAATGCGCTAAGATCCTTGACGGGCGCATCCCCGAGATTCGGACTTGGGTACGTAATATTCCCCGTCGTCCTGAGTCCTTCCGTTTACCGACATCGAAGGGCGAATTCTATCCTGACTTCGTCTGCCTCCTTAATGATGATCGAGTTCTCGTCGTAGAGTACAAGGGTGCTCACCTCAAGGACGATCTTGATGAGCTGGAGAAGAAGGCTATCGGCATAGCTTGGGCCAGGGCATCGGGTGGGAAGGCGGTGTTCGCGTGGATAGTCAAGCAAGATAATGCTGGCCGAGATGTCCAGGGACAGATAAGAACGGCCTTATCCGAGCGGAGGTAAGGAGGTGGCACTGAAACAAGTCGGGGCAAGAACTGAGGGGGATGTCTACCAGGGATTGTTTTTCTGGCGCCAAGCGGCGGATCTCCTGAAGCCAAATTCTTTGGTTGACCGAGTTGTCCTCGAGCATGATGAGGCCGATGGGGTTGATGATGTCGCGGTCTTCTACCGAGCGCCCGGGATTAACGATCGGGGCTCAATGGTGAGTGCAGCCTATTTCCAGTTGAAGTATCATGTCGATCGGCGCGACAGTTACAGTTCCGCTGCATTGATCGACCCAGCCTTCATCAATGCCAAGAAATCGTTGCTCCAACGGTTTTACGATGCCTACGTTCGGCTTGAAAAGGGCCACCATCGATTCCTCTTGCATCTGGCCTCGAATTGGCGCTGGCGAGATGATGATGCGCTTGCAGCCCAGTTGCGCGAATATGATGGATCCCTTCCAGATAAGTTCTTTACCGATGGCCCCCGAGGGGATCTTGGGAAGATTCGAGAGCAGTGGCAAGCCCACCTCAAGCTCGACTCCGCAACCTTTGTCGCCTTCGCACGTACCCTGCGGTTTCAACTCGATCACTTTGGTCGGCGCGGCTTCAAAGAGTCCGTCTATTCCAAACTTGAAGCGGTCGGGCTTCAGACTCCGCGAGCCGACCATGCGGCGTGTCCCTATGAGAGCCTTGTTCAAAAGTTCCTTATGGATGGCCCAAACTCATTTACCCCAGTGGACTTCAGAGAGCTATGCCTTCGAGAGGGATTACTAGTCGAGTCTTTTATAAGCCCCCCACACCCGGTTTCGATTGGTGTGCGAAGTTTTATGCGCTTCGCAGAGCGACTTGAGTCCGAAGTCGATGATATCGTATGTGTAACTAAATACTTCGATGGCCGGCATCCATCGTCCGATACCTCGTGGGGGAAGAGCGCGGAACAAGTACTGGCCTTCTTTGGGGATCCGGATCGACGAGCTCGACTTCGGGCTGGTGATTCTGTGATTGCGCTCGAGTGCCATGGTTCGCTAGCGCTGCTCGCCGGCTGGGAGTTGAGTCGCAACTCTGGGGTTCGGGCTGCTCCTATTCAGAAGCAAAGTCCCGAAGCATGGCGTCCACTTGAAGGTTCCCCGGTAAGTGCGGCATGGGTAGCTGAGATAGCTATGATAGACGCCGACATCGATGATGTAGCGATCTGCTTATCAGTAAC
The DNA here is from genome assembly GCA_028696935.1 of Minisyncoccota bacterium. The sequence continues at coordinate 2,304 of JAQVGE010000258.1, forward strand.
CCATGATGTTCATGAGGCCGTCAAGGAGTACCTAAGATCTGCTGACGCCCCGCAGATTGGCCGCATCGTTCAGCTGAGCCCTGCTGGTGGCCCTTCATCCCAGAGTATTCAAGGGGCGAGTCATGCCTATCAACTTGCAGCCCAACTACCAGGCTTTCTTGCGAGTGCACGCCCGAACCGCCTGGCCCGAGCTCACAT
>JAQVGE010000023.1 GCA_028696935.1 Minisyncoccota bacterium
AAGCCAAAGATTATAAAACTTACGAATATTAAAAATTTAGACAATATAATGCTTTTTCTATTTCCATATTTATCAGCAAATACACCCGTTGGAATTTCAATAATAAATGAAAAAACAGAAGCAATAGTAAAAATCCAGAATATATTAGCATAATTCAAACCAATATCCTGAAAAAATAAAATCACAATCGAAACAAAATAGGTTTGATTTTTCAAAAAAGAGGCTAAATAAAATTTATTTATTTGATTCATGAGTTAACAATGTTAGTCTATATATTAATCAATTAAAATTATAACATTTTCGTTGGTTTATTCAAAAAATCCAGTTTACACTGGATTTTTTTATTCGCTCGAGGTCACAGACGATGTTCGAACTAAAACTTATATAAAATAAACTATTCTGCAATCAATTTCTTAGAAATTACACTACTCTCTCTTTCAATATATAATTTATCGTTTTCAACTCTTAAATCGTTATAGTTTCCAATATCTTCTCTAGAAATTTTTTCTATTTTATTATTCTCTAAATCCCAAATAAATAAATACCCTGAATACCAAGGTTCAGTAACTGGAGTGCCCCAAAAAGCCATTTTTGTATTATTACTAAAAAATAATACGGGGTGAAAACTTGGCTTTCCTCCAACGCTTGTTAATTGAATTTCTGAAATAGGATTAAGAACCATTCCCAAGACAGCACTCATTACTGTCTCTCCTTGCCAACTTCTTTTAAATATTTTATTTTGAGAGATATAAAAATATCCACTTTCGTCTGGCGCGACAGCAATAACATTTCCGCCAATATGCATTTCTTCTATTGTATTTTTACTCTCTGATTTTGGTGAGCGATGTACAATATAACCACTTTCCATTGATACAAATTCTGGTCCATTATATGTAATCAAAGCATAATCTTCTCCACTATGAATAAGGTGTATTCCCCCAACTTCACCTTTTAATCTATATTCCGCATTTAGTGCATCATTTTTCCTATCATGAATGTTTATAACAGTAATTTTTTTCTTATTCCAAAACCATGAATCGTATTGATAGGCGGTTAAGCTCAACCCCGACCCTATATCATCTGCTACTTTAATAATATCTGGAAAATGTAATTTTCCTGCCACCACAAAACTAAATACCCCCGCGCCAATAGCAGCTGAAAAAATAATAATTACAATGAGTTTTATAAATTTCTTCATACTAATTAAACTATAGCATAATTAAAAATTTAAACCTTAATTATTTATTCATCTAAGTTCCAAATCCACTAAATTATCTAGATCAAAATTTTCTCTCTCCACTTCACATTCTCTTCTCTCCTTATCTGGATAATTACTACAATTAGGATACCGAGCTGTAAATTGCACCAAATAAACATTATCTTCTATTACTGTTGTATAAGTATATTGCGTATAGACAGAGCCTGCCGATCCTTCGCTTGAAGCGCCTATGCAATATTTCTGACCATTTATCTGCCTCTTACTTATTCGCAGTAGCGAACTTGATTCTGGAGGGGTTTCATTGCATTCTATTTCACTATTTTCTACCCAAGACTCTAATTTAGGATATTCTTCGGCTTTAAATACGTTTGAACCATAATTCTGAAATGAAATATAATTAGCATTAAAACTATCTGGTAAATTTGACTCTATATTTCCTTCTTCTGTGTATAAATGCTTAACTCCTTCTACTTTGATTGTGCCTAAAGTTTTATAAATGTCACTTTCTTCGTTAATCAACTCTCCACTAATTTCTATTTTTTGCCCCCTTCTTATTTTATTAACTACATTATTTTTATCGTCACTTGGCGCTTGCAAGCGATAATAATCACCATCATTATTCTTAACACCAAAGACGCATAAATCATTATGAGGCTCATCTTGATTTTTCACAGGCAAGCAAACAAATTCTCCTACAACTTTAAATGAGTCTTTATGAATTTCATCATACTGTTTTTGAATTTCAGAGAGAGTTATTTCCTTAAGACTATTTTCTAATTTTCCTGCTTCATTGATGGGCAAATTTCCGCAATCACAAATTATTTTTCCACCACACAAAGTTAATGTGCTACCACAAGGAACTTGAACATTATTATATTCTTTACACCCAAATAAACCTTCACAATTTTTTAAGCTAAATTCACAATATCCTTTTTCGGGATATGCCTTAAAATCGTTTTCACACTTATTTGGAATTAAAAAAAATAAAGCAATAAAAATAAATAGTAAAGCAGCTAAAGAGTAGATTAAAATTTTGAATTCCTTTTTCATACTATTTTAAATTTAAATATTAACTATTTATATTATAACATACCCCCTCCTTCTATCAAATAATATAAATCATAAATAAAAATACGCTATTATTAGCTTATTTTTATTATTCGCTCGGGGACTAGGATTCGGTCACGGTCATCGCATAAAATGGCCTTGCCATCACGCGACCTCGCTAACAAAAACAACGTTGCTTTATAGGCGCCCTCCGCGTGCCGAAGGTTATACGCGGCTCCGGCTTTCTCGTCCTAAATGCCACGTATAGCTCACTTCGTTCGCACGTGGCTTCGCTCGTCGCTCGCTAAGCGCCCCCGACCCGGCCTCGCCTGTGCTCATTTCATTCGCACATGACTCCGGCTTTCTCATCCTAGAAGCGAAGTGCGCAGGCACTTCGCTTCCCCTCACTCATTCAAAAAATCCAGCTTACACTGGATTTTTTTCATTCGCTCGCTTGGAGGGACAGCTTTCGAACTTGGATGGCTAATAATAGTTAAGATATTTCAAATAAAGAGATAACTATAGACTCCATAATTTATCAATATTTCCACAAGATGGACATCTTACCCCCTTAGACCCCCCTATAAAACTAACCTCACTAGACTTAAAAAAATCACCGTTATTAACTAAAAAGCCATAATTACATTTAGAGCAATTATGAAAATTAGATGCAATTCCAAAATTGTTTAATTTAGACATTGGACTATCGTTTATTTGAAATGACTCAATAACAGTATTAGAATGTAGTTTAAATTTTTCTTTTGACAATTCTTTGATAGATTCTTCTATTTTACTTTTTTCTGCATCTCCAGCTGATTTCAGCTGCTCTTTATAATCCTGAAGTTGTTTTTCAATATCAGCATCTAATTCTTGTTTAATTTTCTGATTTTCTTCAAGAATCGCTGTTTGTTGTTCTATAGCTAATTTTTGTTTATTTAAAATCTCTGTTTGTTGCTCGTATAATTCAGCAATTTTTTTGTTAGATTCTTTTCTATCGCTTTCTAACTTATTTTTATAATCAGCACCTTGTTTATAAATTAAGTAGGCGACAACAATGGCTATAATAGTAATCCACACGCTAAGTATCATAATAGAAACACCGTAAGGATTAGACCAGAGACCAAGCTGCTGATTAGTTTTTTCTAGTATGTTTATATATTGGCTTAATAAATCTGGCTGACTTAAAACTTCGTTCATATTTTTATTATTTAAAAAAAATTAAAACAATACCAACAAACGTCAAAAGCAAGCTTATGACCACCCCAATAATCCAAATACGTTCAAATCCATACATGTTCCAATATTTTATCATTCCCAACCATCGCTTATCTGCTTTTATTTTTCCTCTCAATAACTTAGACTGCTCTTTGTTATCAGATTTCTTTAATAAGTCTGTATTATCTTTAATGATTTTTTCAAGGTTGAGTTTTAAAGCTAAAGAAGGATTATTTTTTATACCAGGATAATCAAACAATTTATACGGTTTTGTAATATCAATATCATAGCTAAACCGTATATGTTTTCTCTCCCAATATAAGTATAGGTTTATCAGGATAAAGCCAAGTAAAACTCCAGAAATTATTAATATTAAACTTAACTGATTAGTTTTCTGATAAATTCCAAGGCCACCGGCTATAGCTAACATAACCAAATAATATCTATGAAGATAATCCCGCCAGTCTGAATAGTTTTTAAGAGATAAATCACTAGCTAGATTACAAAGATTCTTCATTTCTTCAACGTTTTTTTCAGCCTCTTTTTTTGACTCATCAGCTCTTTTACACGCTTCTTGATATTGTATATTTTCAAACTCACCCATAATTTTATTCAATTAATATTGAATTCCCAAAGGCCTTAACTAAATCCTTAAAATCTTTAGGCTTATACTTGTCCCATTCTTCTTGTTTTACATAAATCATTTTATACTCAACCTTCTTCTGTCTTTCGCTGGCATCCTGACACCATTGCTCAAGTCTTTTAATCTTCTCAATGTCATCCAAATCTTGCCTTCCCTTCGTTTCTACAATATAAACCGTTTTATTGTCGGTCTTAACAAAGAAATCCGGATAATAACTAGAGATTGCGCCGGCGGCATTTCTATAATCAATCTTAAAGTGAATTTCAAAGTAATTTTTAGCAAAAGAAATAACATCGTCTGAGCCTTCTAAAAAGTCGGCGAATTCTAATTCAAAATCACTATCACCAACTATTTTATTAAAGACGCTCTTTTTTGGTAATAAATATTTTTTATCAGTTACGACAAATGGCCGAGCGCTACTTACTTTAATGTAATTTTTAATTTCAGTATCGCCAACATCTTGAACAGTTAAATTATTTACGCCTTTCTTAAAAGACTCAACAATCACCATCACCGCTTCTGTTTCCGATAAATTTCTTAAAATATTGGCATCATTAAGATCAACGCTATTATTAAATAGGTGGTTACAAATAAAATCTTTAACCTTACCAAATAAAATATCATAACAACCAAAAAGCCTTAATTCCTTCATTATTCTTTGAACAAAAAAACCAACTACGCTTTGATAATTAGGCTCCAAGGAGCTATTTAAAATAGTTGTATGGTGCTGTTTTTCATCAACAACCTCAACAAAAACAATTTCCTTCTTTTCTTCTTCGCTAAACTCTTTAATTCCAATTTTCTTATTTTCAAATTTAGCAACATCAAGCAAATTTAAATTTTTATATTCCCTTTGTATTCTTGGCGTTAAAATGGGCAACTCTATATCTAGATTATCAATATCTTTCTTAGGGTTTTCACTATCAACTTCGATTACTGAGGGGGTAATAGGTGTGCCGCTTCTGTCCATTTTTCTCTTCTCCAATTCAACACCTTCGGCTTTAATAGATTCAACGAATTCCATAAAAGCAGGCGTTCCGATAACACTAACATATTCTTGAACGTCTTGACCAAAAAACATTCTACGTAAACCACGTCCAAGTGTTTGCTCTGGCAAAATTTTTGAATCAGAGCCATAAGGGCGCAAACCAACAATAGTCGTTACGTTTTTTACATCCCAGCCTTCTTTAAGCATTAAAACTGAAACGATGATTTTATATGGACTTTCAAGGCTATCAATATCATTCGCTTTTTTTCTTAATTCTTGTAATTCTTTTTCTTTTTTGCCAGAAGTCGTTTCAGATATTTCACCGCTTTTATTGGTATGAATAGTTAAAACAGAGCCTTGTAGTCTTGGATAATTTTTTTCAATAAAAGCTGCAACATCATCACAATTTTTTGTGTCATCTGTCATGATGAAAAGAATTGATTTCTTTCCAGTCGGTTCTAATTCATTATAAGTTTTTTCCCACTCTTCAACACCTAGTTTAATAAAATCCTCGTATTTTTCAGCAAACAAAGAACTTTGTTTCTCTTGTAATTTTGCTCGACTTGCTTGGTCTGGTAAAACTGGATTTTTTACTACTCCTTGGTGAATAGCTTCAACTAGAGGATAATCCGAAACTGTTTGAACAAAAATTTCTCCTCGATCATTTTTAGGGGTGGCCGTTACATCAATTTGTAGGGCCAATTTCTTCCCTTTCTGTAATAAGCGATGATGAATATCTTCAATAGATTTAAACCAAGCCATTTTAGGATCATGAATATGATGAGCCTCGTCATTTATAACCATTAGTTCATCAATATCACGCACAATTTCGCCTAAGTCAATTTTAGAATCATTTGTTTTTCCAACCACTTTGCTGCCTAGAAAATAATCAGAAGTATCATCATCGTCAAAACTAGACTCATTAACAGAGCCTTCGTAAACACGGTGAATATTTGTTAAGAATATATTTCCTGTTTTTGATATAGTGCCGACCTCATCCTGTAAATGAAGTTTAATTTGAAAATCATCTTGCCAATTTTGGCCATTAAATCCATTATCCGGAAGAATAGGGTCTTCGTAGAAAATCTTTAAGCCCTCAAAATCATTTTTAATTCTATCTAAAACTATAATATTTGGAGTAATTAATAAAAAATTTTTTGATAATTCAGAGCCATCTTCATAAAGCTTGTGAAAATATGACCAAGCCAAAAGCAAGCTCATTACTTTTGTTTTTCCGCTACCAGTCGCCATCTTAATAACAAAACGTAGCCAGTTTTCAGAAAACATATTAGGGCTCACTCGACCTAATTTATCAAACTTAATTAAATCATATTTACTTTCAACTTTTTCTACATCATAAAGCCAAATAATAGTTTCCACAGCCTCCCTCTGAGCATAATAATATTGAAAAGAAACACTCTTACCATCTTTAGCATAAATCGTATGAGGCTCTTTAAACCACCAATTTAATAACGACTTTGAAGTTTCGCTTGCCCCATCATAATCGTTCTTGCGCCACTGAGCTACTTTTTCTCTGAGTTCTGGAACAAAAGGAGGCAGAAGCTTTTCATAGCCCTTTTCTCTTAAATCCTCTTCAGCCGGAAACCATCTGATCGCTGGATCAAGTATTTGAAATTTGTCTTTTGGAAAATCTTTATGTAAAGCCATATTTTAGCTAAATTTGAGTAAATTATTATTTATCACTATTCGACTATTGCATTCGTTATAATTTTGTGATATATTAGTATTATCTTTCAGTTTATACATATGACTGAAAGGGTATTACATCCAAGGATCACCCTCTTCGCGGAGGGTGATTTTATTTTTGCTGCTCTGCCCTATATTTAAGTTCACGACCCCAAATATCTTCTTTAACCATAAGTATGTCTTTATATCCGTCCCCGCCAGTTTTTAACTCTTCTGATATATTATTTTTAGACGAAAATACATATACTTTTTTACCATTATTTTTTAAATGGACAATTAATGGCAAGAAGTCTGAATCACCACTAAATATAATTGCGGAATTATATTTTTCGATATGAAAAACTGCATCAATAGCAATTTCTACGTCCATATTACCTTTTTCTTGTATAGCCTGCCCATCACAAGTAGTTATATGAATTCTTTTTAATGGTTTTTTTCTTACTTCAAAACCCAGCCCCTTTTTAAGAAAAGTAAAAAATGCATGCTTTGAGCTCAAATCATAATCCCTGGTGCCATTCTCTGGATAAGCTGTATAATAAAAAACTTTTAATTCAGTAGCTTGAAATGTGTCTTTTAAATATCTTTTTAACTTTTCAAAATCAAACATTCTTCCCTTAGCCTTCTGGGCTTCCCATAAGTTAGATGCATCTATAAAGACATAGACAATGTTATCCATATATTTTAAACATTAATTTCAATTACTTTGGTCGTATCATTTCCAAAAATATCAATAACTTTAATAGCTATTTTCATTTTCCCTTTTGGTGCGTCTTTAAAGGCGGAAGTTAATTCAAGTGAACGGTCTTTTTTTGTTCTAAACGATTGCCATTCATTTTCAAAAATATAACTACCAGTCCACTCTTCTTTTTCTTCACCAGTTTTTTCATCAACTACTCTAATTATTTCTTTTTTACTTTCAAAATCAAAATCTACTGACCAATAATCAATCCAATCAGTCCATTTCTTAGTTAAAATTTCTCTTTCAATAATATCTGTATTTTTATCTTTAGAAATTTTTATAACCTGCCCATTTTCAATGATTATCTTATTACCTCCGGATTGTAATTTTTCTTCTACTTCGCCGGTATTGTCTTGATTATAGAAAACACTAAAATCTGTTAATTCAATAGCTATCTCTTTGATATTTCCCCGACCTCTAATAACAGGCTTCACTTCAATATAGGCAACATCGTAAAATTTAACTTGCCCTTTTTCTATTGCCTTCTTATCAAACACTTCACGAGGAATAACTTTAAATTGAATATCAATGCCCAATCTTTTTGATGCTTCAAAATCAATACCCATTTCATAGTCGAATCCTAGAACATCGACTTTTGTTATTTTCTTTTCCTGGCATTCGCTAACTATTTTTTCTAACAAACCACTAGTAATTGGGGTATCAATTGAACCAACAGCAATTAACCTATCTCTTTTTTTGCCAACAAACTCATTAAAAGAGTCAATTGGCTCGGCTTTATAAGCAGAAAAAATTAATTTAACAAATTCTTTTTCTTTATTTTCACGTTGAATTCTTTTATCTTCTTCTCGTAAGTTTTCAGTTACACCCAAGAATCTTTCTCTTTCATATCTACTAATATTAAGACTTTCAAAAGCTCTAAAATTTTTCCCTGCTTTTTTCAATTCTCTCTGAACGCCAATCATTCTTTTTCGAGTAGTATGAATTGAAAATCTACCTAAATCAGTTCCAATCCATTTTCTATTTAATTTTTCAGCTACTGCTAATGTTGTTCCAGAGCCACAAAAGAAATCGGCAACGAGATCACCTTTTTCAGATGACGCTATAATTATTCTTTCCAACACTTCGTCTGGTTTTTGAGTTGGGTAGCCCAATCTTCTGTCGTCCTTTGGGTCCAGTGCTTTTAAATCCCAAACTGAATCAACGGTTAAACCTTCTAGTTTATAGAGTACAGCGTTTTCATCTACTTCTTGACCAGGATGTTCTTTTTTCCACTTTTTTACAAAAACATCAAATCTTGAATCGGTGGTTGGATAGTTATTTCCTCTGATTTCGTTGCCATTAATTAAATATCTATTCCATCTTTTAAAATCAATATTATTTTCAAAATTATTATCTTTCAGTAATTCAAACTTAGGCTCTCCTTTTTTATAAAAAAGAATAGTGTCGTGTTTTCTTGGAAAATAGTTTTGAACCTGCCCTTGATATGTTCTATATCGCCAAATTATTTCATTTTTAAAATTGTTTGCACCAAAAATTTCATCCAAAACTAGTCGCATATAACTATTAACCCTCCAGTCACAATGCACATAAATACTGCCATCGTCCGCTAACAGACCATGTATTAATTTGAGTCTTTCATAAATCATAGCAATAAAACTATCAGCTCCTTTCCCCCAGGTATCTCGATAAGCTATTTCTTCAATAACAGAAGGTTTTTTAGTGAAACTTTCTTCGCCAATTTCAATGTTCATTGAGAAGTCGGCTCCAACATCAAATGGCGGATCAATATAAACTAATTTCAAACCACCTTCAGCTTCAATTTGTTTTCGGAGTGGTCCATTTTTTAAGCTAGATAAAATTAATTTATTATCTCCCCAAATAAGTTTATTTGACCAACCCTTAATCTGTCTACCGGAAGTATCAAAAAGAGTAGCTTGGGCAGTAATTTTATCCTCACTTCTAGGTTCATCAATATGCTCAATGGCTTGAAATGGTAAAACCATATTTTCTACTTCATCGGTCTTTCCATTCCACAAAAGCTCAACTTCTCTATCAGTATCAAAAAGCAAAAAACGGTATTTATCTGGTAATGATTTTCCAGCTTCTAAATACTTGATAATATCCCGCTTTTCGCTATCAGTTAAGTTTAATTTGTTTCCCATATAAATAAATTGACTTTACCTTTTTATAATTTCAAAATAACACAATTTTTGCTAAAATACAAGGGAAAAATCAATACTTTATTACCCTAAAAATAAGTTAAAACGGCATATTTAGGTATTTCATAATAAAACTATATTTAAATATGCACAGTCTATACAAAAAAAGGAGTTAATCCCGAAGGATCAACTCCTAAATTTGTTTGAGCTTATTGAGGCTCGACTTGCAGGTCAAAAAACAAATAGATTGTTTTTGGCCGTCTCTCAATAACGGCCCCGGTTTTCTTATCTTTCTTCTCAACGATAATGAAAGACCGAATGGCTTTTTCATCCTTGCGGACGACATAGCCGTTCTTGAGCCAGCCGTTGAAAGTGAAGCAATTAACAAACGGATTATAACGTTTGGCTTCATCTTCGCCCCAACGTTCGGCAATCTGTTTTCTAACAAGATCAGAAGTGTTCTCTGAACCTGTCCAATTTGATTTGACTGAAATATTCATAAAATTAAATTGGCGACTGATTTTTAAATTGCCGAATAACGTCGCCTTAGATTATCTATCGGCACGAAATGAGACAACGTCTGATTGCTTGCGACAGTCAAGGTGGAGACTTGCTACTACCTTGATAGGCGATAAGCTGACGTTAAAATGAGAAGCCACAGA
>JAQVGE010000024.1 GCA_028696935.1 Minisyncoccota bacterium
GTCGCCGCGAAAATCACGCGCGGATCCGCGACAGCCACCGGTCCCGTGTGGGCCATCCTCTTCAAGGCGCGGCAGGGACCGGTAACCTCCGCGGCATAATCATAATTTAGATATTGGAAAAAAAAATAATATTGTTTTAGATTCAAGACTCGGTTTTCATTTTATCCCGAATTCTTTTAAGGTCTTTTTGGACTTAGATGAGGAAACGGCATCTGAGAGAATTTTAAAAGATAAACTTAATAATCCTAATAGGAGTACTGAGGCTAACGAGGGTTTTGATACAATAGAAAATATTAAAGAAAAAATAAAATTAAGGTTAGAGAGCGAAAAGAAGAGGTATAAAGATTTATATAACATAGAAGATCATACAGCTTCCTCGAATTTTGATTTAGTTATAAGCACAAAAGATATTTCACTCGAAGAGGTTTCCAAAAAGATTGTAGAAGAATACAATAATTGGTTAAATAAGTAATTAAAATGAAAATATTAAACACATTATTAGAAGGAGTTTCTATTCTAGAATCACGTGGAAATGTTGATGCGGCAGTTTCGCTTGTATCTATTAATTCAAAAATAATTGAACCCAATGCTCTTTTTATTGCTCTTGTTGGAAATGTTTTAGATGGGCATAATTTTATTGATGAAGTTATAGAAAGTGGAGCAAAAGTAATTGTTTATGAAAATGATTTAAAGAGTTATGAGAAAGGGATTACTTATATTAAAGTTTCTAATACTCATAAAGTCGCAGGGATTATTGCTTCAAATTTTTATGATAATCCTTCACACAAACTGAAATTAATAGGGGTAACTGGAACAAACGGAAAAACGACAATCGCAACTCTTCTTTATGAATTGTTTATGGAATTAGGTTATAAGGTTGGAATGATTGGAACTATTTCAAATAAAATAAATGATGTTTCTTTTGAAGCTGATAGAACTACGCCTGATGCGATAACTTTGAATAAATTACTTTCTGATATGGTTAATGCAGGTTGCGAGTATTGTTTTATGGAGGTTTCTTCTCATTCAGTTAGCGAAAACAGAATTGCTGGTCTTAACTTTACCGGTGGAATTTTTACTAATCTAACCCTAGATCATTTAGATTATCATAAAACTTTGGAAAATTATCGTGATGCGAAGAGAGGGTTTTTTGAAATGCTTCCAAAAGGTGGTTTTGTTTTGTCTAACCTTGATGACCCTAATGGTAAAATAATAACAAGTACCACGAAAGCTAAAAAATATTTTTATAGTCTAAAAGAAAAAGCTGATTTTAACGACAGACTAGAGATGAAATTAATTGGAGAGTTTAATGCTTATAATATTTTAGCTATTTATAGTACGGCTGTTTTATTAGGTGAAGATAGTGAAAAGGTTAAAAAAGTTATAAAGAATCTAGAACCAGTTCCTGGGCGATTTCAATATATTAAAGGTGGTAATGGAGTAGTTGGAATAGTTGATTATGCTCATACTCCTGATGCCTTAGAAAATGTTTTGAAAACAATAGATAAAATGAAAGAGGGGCATCGTCTGATTTCTGTGATTGGTTGTGGGGGAGACAGAGATAAAACCAAAAGACCAATTATGGCTAATATTGGGTATCAGCTTAGTGATGTCTTAATTCTAACTTCTGATAATCCTCGAACCGAAAATCCGGAAAGTATTTTAGCTGAGATGCATCAAGGTATAGAAAATCTTCCTCAGGATAAAGTTCATATTGTGGTAGATCGTCATGAAGCAATCGAAAAAGCTTGTTCTTTTGCTAAGAAAAATGATTTTGTTTTGGTTGCTGGTAAGGGTCATGAAACTTATCAAGAGATTAATGGGATTAAAAACCATTTCGATGATCTAGAAGAGCTTGAAAAATATTTGAAATAATGGAAAATTATAAAAAATTTTTTAAGGGTAAGAAAATTACAGTCATGGGATTGGGTCTTTTGGGTCGGGGTTTGGGTTATACCAAATTTTTAGCAGAATGCCTGTCTGCGCAAGCAGGTGATGCAGACTTAATAGTAACTGATTTAAAAAACAAAAAGCAGTTAGCCACCTCTTTGAAATCTTTGAAAAAATACAAAAATATAAAATTTGTTTTGGGTGAACATCGACTCGAAGATTTTCGAGATAGGGATATGATTCTAAAAGCTGCTGGAGTTCCACTAGATTCAATATATATAAGAGAAGCTAGAAAGAATAGGATTCCAATTGAAATGGATGTTTCTTTGTTTGTTAAGCTAGCCCCAAATGTAAAAATAATAGGAGTTACGGGTACTCGTGGTAAAAGCATGACTACAACTTTAATTTATGAAATTTTGTCCAAGAATATAAAAAATAAAAAAGTTTATGTTGGGGGTAATTTGCGTGGAGTGGCAACCTTGCCTTTACTTAAAAAAGTCAAAGAGGGAGATATTTTAGTTTGTGAACTTGATTCATGGCAACTGCAGGGGTTTGGTGATAGTAAGGTGTCACCTAATATTTCGGTCTTTACTTCTTTTATGCCTGATCATATGAATTATTATAAAGATTCCATGAAAAAATATTTTGATGATAAGGCAAATATCTTTAGAAATCAAAAAAAGGATAATGTTTTAATAATTCGTCCCGGGATGAAAAAATTTATAAAGAAATCTGATGTTAGGGGTAATTTTATTGTTGTAAATCCTAAAAACGTAGAGGATTGGGAGTTTAATGTTCTAGGTCGTCATCATAGAGAAAATTTAGCTTGTGCAGTAGAAGTAGCCAAGCAATTTAATATTCCAGTTTCAAAAATTAAAAAAACCGTAGCTAGTTTTAAGGATTTGGAAGGCAGGATGCAATTACTTAAAACCTATAAAGGAATAAAGATTTATAACGACAATAATGCGACTACTCCTGAAGCTACAATAGCTGGTCTTGAGGCTTTGAATATACCAAACCCCCAGGGTTTGGCAAAGAAAAAGGTAGTTCTGATTTGTGGCGGAGCGGACAAAAATTTGCCGTTAGAAAATCTAACTAAAATGATAAATAAAAATTGCAAAACAGTAGTTTTTCTGTCTGGTAGCGGAACAGATAAATTTTTATCTAGTCAAAATCTAAGAGTTGAAAATTATCAAGTTAAAGATTTAGGAGAAGCAGTTAAGATAGCTTTGAGTAAATCAAAAAAAGGAGACACCATTCTTTTTTCTCCAGCCTTTGCTTCTTTTGGAATGTTTAACAATGAGTATGAAAGAAATGATTTATTTATGAAGATTATTAAGAAATTAAAATAAATTATGCAGAACTTAGATTTATCAAAAATTAAAAATGTACACTTTATTGGAATTGGAGGAATTGGTATTTCGGCAATAGCTCGAATGATGATTTTAGAGGGCAAGGTAGTGACTGGTCAAGATATGCAAGATGGAGAAATTATAAAAAATCTAAGAGAGCTTGGAATTGATATATCAGTTGGACAATCTTACGAAAAAATTCCTAATGATTGTGATTTAATTGTTTATACAATTGCTATAGAATATTATGACCCAGAACTTTTCAAGAAAATAAAAGAAGGTAAAATATATAATTTGTCTTACCCAGAGATGCTTGGTTTAGTTAGCCAGAATAAATACACTATTGCTGTTGCTGGAACCCACGGCAAGACAACAACAACGGCTATGATTGCTAAAATCTTAGAAGACGAGGGTAAGGATCCAACAGTTGTGGTAGGTAGTTTAATTAAAGATAAGTTTGGTAAACAAACTAATTTTATCGGAGGGTATAGTGATTATTTTGTAGTTGAAGCTTGTGAATATCGAAGATCATTTTTGAATATTAATCCAACAATTCTAGTTATTACAAATATTGAAGAAGATCATTTGGATTATTATAAAGATATTGAAGATATTAAAAGTGCTTTTTACGAATTAATATTAAAAGTTCCAGAAAATGGTTTTATCGTTTGTGATTCTAAGAATGAAAATATTAGGTCTATTTTAAGGGGTGTTTCAACGAAAATTATTGATTATCAAGATTTCTATAATAAAGATATTAATTTGAAGGTTCCAGGAGAGCATAACAAAAAAGATGCAGCTGCGGCCATAGCTTCTGCTTCATGCTTAGGTATTTCAGCTTCAGATTCTGAAAAATCTTTATCTTTATTTAGTGGAACTTGGCGACGATTTGAATATAAAGGTAAACTAGAAAGTGGTGCAATTATTTATGATGACTATGCTCATCATCCAACAGAAATCACAGCCACTCTTTCTGGTTTTAAAGAATTTTATCCAAATAAAAATATTATCGTAGTTTTCCAGCCACATTTATTTAGTCGAACAAAATTATTATTAAATGATTTTGCTAAAAGTTTTTCTTTGGCGAATGAAGTTTTGGTTCTGCCTATTTATTATGCTCGGGAAGAAGATGATGGCACGATTTCTTCTGAAATCTTAGTAGATGAAATAAATAAAAATAGTAAAAATGCTAAAAATTTTTCTAGTTTTGAAAAACTTGAACAGTTTTTAGGTGGTAGATTATTAACTAAAGATGATGTAATTATCACAATGGGTGCAGGTGAAGCTTTTAAAATAGGAGATTTTCTTTTAAAAGAGTAAAATATTACTAATTATGAAAAAATATTTTTTTATTGCAATTGTTTTGACTTTATTAATAAGCGGAGTTGCTTTTGCTGAGACATCTAATAATTTTATTCTAGATCAAGTTTGGTATTCAAACGATTTACCTAAAGAAGGTGAGACAATAAAGATTTACACAGCCATCTGGAATGGGAATAATGATTCCCTTGCTGTAAAAGTTGAGTTTTATGATAAGAATGTAATTTTAGGGACAAGAGACGTTGTTGTCGCTCCCCAAAAAATCCAAGAGGTGTCAGTTTCCTGGAAAGTTACAAAAGGTGACCACTCTATTTCTGCCAAGGTTCTTTCGGCAACTCTTTCTACAAAAGATGGTAAGAAGGCGGTTAATCTTGACCCCAAGGAGACAAATACAGATAGAAAGTTTATTTCTGTTGTCGTAGATAAAGATAACGGTGAACCTGTTTCAGGTGATGAAATTGCTAAAGGTGAAATAAATAAGTTTGGAGAAAAAATTGAAGGAATGGTTCCAGAATCAGTTAATGAAACAGTTAAAGAAAGCATCGGTTATTTTGATGTTTTTCGTACACAAACTTTAACTAAAATATTAGATAGTAAAGAAAATACAGAATTAAAAATTTCAGAGTATGAAGAGGAGTCTTCGGGTTTAAAACCACAAACTCTTGAAAGTGCGACAGAAAGGCCAATTGCTCAAGTTAAATTGTTTTTCCTTAAAATATTAAAATTTATTTTTGAAAACAAATCAGTTTTTTATGCTCTTATAATTATTACTTTGTTTTATGTTCTTCGGTCTTTATATCGTAAAATTAGAAATAGATAGTTAATTGGTCAAAAAACCC
The DNA here is from genome assembly GCA_028696935.1 of Minisyncoccota bacterium. The sequence goes on from JAQVGE010000024.1 coordinate 5,402, forward strand.
TAGAATGTTATAATAACTTTGTATGAAAAGGGGATTTTTCGATATAGCGTTATTTTTAGCTTTATTTATCTTGCCTTGGTGGGTATCGGTTTTTTTAGCTTTGGTTGGTATTTTTCTCTTTAAGAATTTCTATGAATTTATTATTACCGGATTTGTTATTTATTCAATTTATATAATACCAGGAAGCGGTATAATAACTTCTCCTTTTATTTTTCCTCTGGTTATAATTATTCTTTATTTTATTATTCAAACTATTCGTAAGCAGATTATTTTATATAACAATAATGACATTTCATATTAATCACAAAAGAATAAAGAGAGACATTGACCCTGACGAAATTTTTTTAGATTCAAAGAATTTACCGAATTTTAATACTCAGCAATTTGAGGGCCGATTAGAAAAACCAATTCCCAAGAAATCGATAATAGCGATAAGTTTATTCTTTGTTCTTGTCTCTGTTATTTTTGTTGGGAAATTGACTATTCTCCAAATAATAAAAGGCGAGGCTTATTTTGTAAAAAGTGAGAATAACATCTTAATGAAAGAACCAATCATTTCTCCTCGAGGGTTGATTTATGATCGCAATCAAGTATTACTTGCCTGGAATAGTTGGGATAAGGAAGATATTGATAAGCTTTTACCACCATACAGGTCTTATTATAATAAACCAGGATTCGGATTACTTCTTGGTTATGTTAGTTCTCCAGCTAAAGATTCATCTGGTTATTATTGGCAAGATACTTTTATTGGGAAAGATGGTATTGAAAAATCATATGATGATTTACTTTCAGGGACCAATGGCGTAAGAATTACTGAAAAAAATGTTGGTGGAGAGATTCAATCAGAAAATATTATTTCTAAACCAATTCCTGGAGACAACCTAATTCTTTCTATTGACTCTAGAATTCAAAATAAATTATATGAATCAATTTCTGGAATGGCGAATAGAGCTAATTTCTCTGGTGGAGGGGGAGTGATTATGGATATAGAAACAGGAGAGCTTTTGGCTATGGTTAGTTATCCTGAATATGACGGTAATGTTTTATCTAAAGGTAAGGATAGTGAGGTTATTAATAGTTATTTTACTGATAAAAGAAAAGTTTTTTTGAATAGAAATATTTCTGGTTTATATGCACCAGGTTCTATTGTAAAACCATTTATTGGTTATGGAGCATTAGCTGAGGAAATAATCACCCCCTTTAAATTGATTTTATCTAACGGTTCTCTGTCTATTCCTAATCCTTATATTCCTAATGAATATAGTGTTTTTAGGGATCATGGTTCGTTTGGTTATGTTGATATGAAAAAAGCGATAGCTGTTTCTTCTGATGTCTATTTTTATCAGATAGGTGGAGGTTTTGAAGATCAGAAAGGTTTAGGTATTTTAAAGATTGATGAATATATTAGTAAATTTGGTATTACGCATAAGACAGGAGTAGATATTGTTGGAGAAAAAAATGGAGTTATCCCAACCCCAGAATGGAAAGCTAAAACATTTAATGGAGATATTTGGCGAATTGGGGATACTTACAATAGTTCGATTGGTCAGTATGGTTTCCAAGTTACTCCACTTCAAATGGTTAGAGCTGTTGCGGGGATTGCTAATTTTGGAGTTATCCCAGTTCCTCATCTAAATAAAGATGACACTTCTTTTGATTCTAAAAAAATTATCTTCCCAGTTGACAAAGAAAAGATGAAAGTTATTCATGAGGGAATGAGAATGGCGGTAACAGAAGGAACTGCTACAGCTTTGTATATTCCTGAAATAGAAGTGGCTGCAAAGTCTGGAACAGCTCAGGTTGGTTATGGAAATACTAATACAAATTCTTGGATTATTGGTTATTTTCCGTATGAAAATCCTAAATATTCTTTTGTTGTTATGTTGGAGCGTGGACCTAAAGAAGCTTCTGGAAATTCTACTAGAGTTATGAGAGAAGTGATTGATTATATGACTGTTTATACCCCAGAATATTTAAATTAAAACCTAAAAAACTTTATAAATAATCTTTGACTTATTGCTCATAAATTGCTAAAATCTTTCGATATTATGAATGAAACAAATTACATAACTGAAGACAAGAAAAAGTCTTTAATTGAAGAATTGGAATACTTAAAAACAGTAAAAAGAAAGGAGATTTTGGAATCTCTTAATGCGGCTAAAGCCTTGGGTGACTTATCTGAAAATGCAGAATATCATCAAGCTCGTGAAGATCAAGGTAAAACAGAAGACAGAATTAACCAAATTGAATATATGCTTCAGTCTGCTATTGTGGTTAAGAAACACTCCAGTGTAAAGGTTGAAATTGGAACAACTGTTGTAGTGAAAAAAGAAGGAGTGAAAGACGAAATAACTTATCATATTGTTGGAGCAGAAGAAGCGGATATGAATCATAATAAGATTTCTCATAAGTCACCATTAGGAGAAGCTCTTTATGGGAAGATGAAAGGTGACAAAATTTCTATTTCAACACCCAAGGGGCTGGTCAAGTACACCCTAATTGATATAAAATAGAAGCATGGCCTCACTTTCAGAACTTAAAGCCGTTCGCTTGGAAAAATTAAATATTTTAAAGAAGGCAGGAATGGATCCATTTCCTAGTTCTGTTTATTTTAGTCATTCAATAAAGGACCTAAAAAATAATTTTAAATCTATCCTAGATTCGAATAATAGCGATGAAATTTCTGTTATTGGGCGAGTGTTAGTTATTCGGGGTCAGGGGGCGATACTTTTTATTGTTTTACAGAGTGAAGGGGAAAAAATCCAAGTGGTTTTAAAGAAAGACGAACTCCCAGATGAGCTCTTCAATTTATTTACAGAGACAGTTGATAATGGTGATTTTATTAGTGTTGCTGGAAGTTTGTTTATTACAGCAAGAGGAGAGGAAAGTATTTTAATAAAAAAATGGTCTATGGCCACAAAAGCATTACTCCCTCTGCCTGATAAATGGCATGGTTTACAAGATATAGAAGAGACATATCGTAAACGTTATTTAGATATGGTTATGGATAAAAATGTTTATGACCGTTTTTTGATTAGAGCAAAAATTATAGGGAAGATTCGTGAATTCTTAAATGGTAAAAACTTATTAGAGGTTGAAACACCAATACTGCAGAATCAAGCTGGTGGAGCAATGGCTAAAATATTTGAAACGCATCATAATGATTATGATATGGATATGGTTTTAAGGATTGCTTTAGAGCTTGATCATAAAATAATTATGGCTGGGGGATATAAGGGTGTTTATGAGATAGGTAAATGTTTTCGAAACGAAGGATCTGACCCAACTCATATGCAAGAATTTACCATGCTTGAATGGTATGGAGCTTATGAGACATTAGAGACAAACATTAACTGGACAGAGGAGTTAATTAAATCTTTAGCTAAAGAAATTATTGGAAAAGAAGTTTTTGATGTTTCTGATAAAGATGGAAATACTGTTCGTGTTGATTTAGGAGGTTCTTGGCCGAGGGTTTCTTTTGTTTCTTTGTTAAAAGAAAATGCCAATATTGATGTCACAACTATATCTTTAGAAGATGCACAAACGGAAGCTGTTAAATGGGGTGCAAAAGAAGATGAAGCTAAAAAAATGAGTCGAGGTAATTTACTCGATTATATTTATAAAAAATCTTCTCGAGTAAAAATAATTAATCCAACTTTTGTTACAAATTTTCCCGGTGATTTGAAACCTCTTGCTCAACAGAATGAGGATAAAACAGCAGAGGTCGCTCAACTAATAATTGCTGGAGCTGAAATAACAAATCAATATGCTGAATTAGTAGACCCAATAAAACAGAGAGAGCTTTTAGTCTCTCAATCAAAAGCTAAAGCAGGAGGCGATGAAGAGGCGATGCAGATGGATGAAAGATTCTTAGAAGCCATGGAGCATGGTATGCCTCCGATGACTGGATTTGGAATGGGGATTGATCGATTGGTGGCAGTTTTAACTGAACAAAAAAATCTTCGAGATGTTGTCTTTTTCCCTATAATGAAACCAAGGGATTAATATCTTCGAAAAAAACAATTTTAGCAAAAAGTGGGAGATATTGACATCTCTCTTTTTTTGTATTAAATTAAAGTCAAATTTAAATATTTAAAATATGAATATGAAAAAGATTGGTGATATTCCATCTGGGCTTTCTTTCGAAATGATTATGCAATCTATCAGGTTTGGTAGATTGATTGAGTTTGTTTTTTTGAATTCAAAATCACGGCGAATTAAAATAGAAGGCCTGGTCACTTGTATTGAAAGATTGGAACCAGGTGATCCCTGTGAGAAGTTCCGGATAAAAATTAAAATGAAGGACCCAGCTCCAGGATTAAGGTTACCTCATTTCAGTGATGAGTGGGAAGGGGAATATGACACCAGAAGTAAAATAGGCAGAATGAATACAAATCATGAATTGCCTAAAATGCTTAGAACTTAAAAAAGCGCCCAATATGGGGCGCTTTTGTTTTTTTACTGACAATTTTTACTGACAATAAGAGTATTCACTCTCACTGCTACAGGGTAGAGGGTTTCCTTTTTCATCTTTGTATGTTTTTTTTCTTACCTAGGTTAAAGATACACAAATCCCTTAATTTTTATGAATATAA
>JAQVGE010000025.1 GCA_028696935.1 Minisyncoccota bacterium
ATACCTGTTTTCATTATTTTAAATGCTTGTTCTTGGGTCATTACATCATTATAACAAAAAACCTGTTTATTAATTAGAGTTTTATTTTAATTCCAAAGTCTCATCTATTCTGATTTGTTTTATAAAAGAAGGAACGTGGGAAACTAAAATCATTGCTCCTTGGTATAAATCTAGGGCTTTAGCAATAATAGGTAAATGGCGGAAGTTTATGTGGTTTGTGGGCTCATCTAGGATAAGTAATCCAGGTCTTTCTATTACTAATCTTGCAAACGCAACTAATCCCTTTTGACCTTCAGATAAATTTTCAATACGAGTGTTAACCATAGGTCCTGTTATTAAAAAACCAGCCGCAATTGAGCGAATTTTTTCTTCATCTACAATTCCATCTACTTTTCTCATTGCGCTAGATAAAGATTCAAAGACAGTTTGATTAAAATCAAGCGTTGAAAAATCTTGACGATAGTATCCAATTCGGACACCCTTAGTATTAGACCCCCCTATAGCCCGATTATTAGCTAGAGATTCTAAAAGAGTACTTTTACCTATACCATTTGGTCCAGAAAGTAAAAGATGTTTATTTTTACGAAGTTTTATTTTAACTTTTTTAATTATAGGTTCGTGGTTTTTAAGAATAGAGACAGAAGATAAATTCAAAATGTCCCCTATTAAGTTTTCCTGAAAAGGTATAATAAAATTTCTAATAGTTTTATCTTCTCTTCGTACATCAACCTTTTCTTCCTCTAGATTTTCGGCTAAAACTCTCATCCTTTTAGCTACCGCCCGTAAATTTCCACCCTTCATGGCAAAAGCATTTGCTTGTTCTTTTTTAGCTTTAATTTCTTTAGATAAAAGTGCATTTTTTCTATTTTCTCTTTCCATTCTGGCGATTATTTGATCTCGAACATTTACGTAATTCCCGACATATTGTTCTATCTTTTTGGTGTAAATATCAAGGTACAAAACAGCATCAGTAAAAGCATTTAAAAATAAAGAATCATGAGAAATAACTATTACTGTTTTTTTGTATTTCACCAAAAATTTTGTTAAATGTTCTATCCCTTCTTTGTCTAAATTATTTGTTGGCTCATCAAGAAGTAAAATGTCTGGTTCTACAATAAGAGCAGAAGCCAGAAGTAATCTCGCTTGTTGTCCACCAGAGAAAGTTCTCATAACCCTGTCGTGAACTTTATCGTGTCCTTTTAGATTTACAATCTCCAAGACTGTGTCAATGCGTGGGTCAATATCGTAAATCTTATTCTTAAAACATTTTTGGAAAAATTCTCTGACCGTTAAATCAAGCTCATTCTGAGGAATAACTTGTCGAGAAAGAGCTATTGTTGTACGTTGAGCTAAGTGAATTTTTCCGTCTTCTTGAGAGAGTGTCCCATTAATAAGGTTAAAAAGAGTACTCTTGCCTGCACCGTTTTGTCCCATAATAGTTACCCTCATTCCTTTTCTAACAGAAAAATCTACCTCTTCTAAAATAGGCTTATTGTACCCATACTAGAAAGAAACTTTTTCAAATCTTATTACTACTTCATCTTGAGCCATATGAATGTATATACTACCTGAAAAAAAATAAAAGTCCAAACATTATTTGGACTTTTATTTTTAAAGGGACTATTTCTTTTTTGCGTCCTTTTTAGGTTTCTTGGCTTCCTTCTTAGGTTTAGCTCCTTTTGCCATATTTATTTAAAGAAGCCCTTAGCTTCTTAATTATTTTAATAATGGAGTAATTGTATCAGAGCCTGCTCTTTAATAGCAATAGTTTTAAGGTGTTGATATCTTTATTCTTTTAATTATTAAATAATGATATTGACTTATTTATAAAAAATTATATAGTAAAAATAAATTAACCAATAAATTTTTGAAACAATGAGTTTGGATTGGAACTTTGTTTTCGGAACCCTTTTTGTTATTTTGGTATTTATTTATTTTTTTTGGAATCCTTTCTTGAATATACTTCTGTATATGTTCGTTCCTGAAAGAATAAAAATTACGGGGATAATAATTGGAACTAAGAAAGAAAAATCCAGTTTTTGCTGGCCACCTATGGGTGAGAACGATCATTTTTTTACCCCTCTTGACCTTGTAAAAGTTACAGATTACTATGTTGTTGTAAAAAGCAATCAATATGAGTTGCCCGTAACTATTAAGGTTAGTAAGGACTTGTTTAATTCAGTTTCTAAAAACCAAGAGATTGCGATCGAATGTAAAAAGTTTTCTTGGAAAAAGGATACTGATTATGAGGAAATTAAAATGCATATAACTTTTTAACAAAAAAACTGCTCTTACCGAGCAGTTTTTTATGTTTTTATTTTCTATACTTCTTAGCTATTTTTACTCTATTTAATTCTTTGTCTAAGATAGCTTGGAATTTAGCGAAATCAACATCAGAAATATTGTCTGTCTCCTCCATGGCCTTTTTAGCTCTATTGTAAGCTTCTTCCGCTCTCTCTATATCTATTTCTGTTGCCAGTTCAGACCTTGAAGCTAAAATGACAACTTCTGAATTTTTCTTATTACTATTAGAGCTCGGTCTGACCTCTATAATTCCAGAAGAAATAGAAAAAGGAATAATGTTATTAGATTCTTTTTCTATTTTTAGTTCCCCTGTTTTAACAATTGAAACTAATGGTGAGTGGTCAGGCAAAATTCCAATCTCTCCTGATTCAGTTGGAACGACAATTTTTTTAACATCATCCTGGTAGACAACTTTTTCTGGAGTTAAGATTTTTAAAGATATTAAATTAGTCATGTTTATGATTGTTTTTGTTTTGCTTCATGATCAGCAATTACGTCTTCAATACTTCCTTTCATATAAAAACTTTGTTCTCCGATGTGGTCATATTTACCTTCTAGTATTTCTTTAAAACTTCTAACGGTATCTTCTCTCTTTACATAAACCCCAGGGGCTCCGGTAAATTGCTCTGCTACATGGAAAGGCTGAGATAAGAATTTCTGAATTTTTCTTGCTCTAAAGACTAAAGTTTTATCTTCGTCGGAGAGTTCATCCATTCCTAAGATGGCAATAATGTCTTGCAAATCTTTATATTTCTGTAGGACTCTTTGAACTTCTCTAGAAACCTCATAATGATCCTTTCCGACAATACTAGGCTCTAGAATGGTTGAGGATGAGTCTAATGGGTCAACAGCAGGATAAATACCAAGTTCAGACAAGGATCTATTTAAAGCCACTGTTGAATCAAGGTGAGTAAAGGTTGTAGCTGGAGCTGGGTCTGTGAAGTCGTCAGCTGGAACATAGACTGCTTGAACAGAAGTAATTGAGCCATTTTTAGTAGAAGTAATTCTTTCTTGAAGATTTCCCATTTCAGTTGCTAGGGTCGGTTGATATCCTACAGCTGAAGGCATTCTTCCAAGTAGGGCTGACATCTCTGAACCAGCTTGAGTAAAACGGAAAATATTATCAATAAACAATAGAAGATCTTTTCCTTCTTGGTCTCGAAAATGTTCAGCTAAGGTTAAAGCTGAAAAAGCAACTCTTGCTCTAGCACCTGGTGGTTCGTTCATCTGTCCAAAAACCAGAGAGGTTTTATCCAAAACACCAGCTTGTTTCATTTCGTTATAGAGATCATTTCCTTCACGAGTTCTTTCCCCAACTCCTGCAAAAATAGAATACCCTCCATGAGCTTTAGCAATATTATTTATCAATTCTTGGATAACAACAGTCTTACCAACTCCAGCTCCTCCGAATAATCCAACCTTTCCTCCTTTTAAGAATGGGCAAATCAGATCAATAACCTTAACTCCAGTTTCTAGGATCTCTGTTTCAGTTGATTGTTCTTCAAATAAAGGAGCTTCTCTGTGAATAGAGCTTGTTTTTTCTACCTTGAAAGGCATTTTATCTATAGGGTTTCCGTTAACGTCAAACATTCTTCCTAAAACATTTAAACCAACAGGTACCGAGATTGGTTCACCTGTGTCTAAGACCTCTTGCTCTCTTTTTAATCCATCTGTTGAAGACATCGCAATTGCTCGGACTTCATTTAATCCAACATGTTGATTTACCTCAAGAATTATTTTTTCACCATTATTATTTAGAACAGAAAGAGCATTGTAAATAGAAGGTAGATTTTCTTCAAATCTTACATCAACGACTGGCCCTATTATTTGTGTTATTTTTCCTTTATTCATATAAATTATTATTTTTTAATTTGTATTAAGTGCTTCAGCTCCACCGATTATCTCAGCGACCTCCTGAGTAATTCCAGCTTGACGAGCTCTGTTGTAAGTTAAACTTAAGTCTTCCAGTAATTCCCCTGCATTATCGGTTGCATTCTTCATTGCTATCATTCTGGAGCTATGTTCAGAAGCTTGCGCCTCGAGCATTATTTGTAAGAAGATTGCAGAGATTAAATCAGGAATAACTTTATCTAAAACTCTCTCCTCGCTTGGTTCAAATAGATAGAGGGCCATAGATCTTTTATCAAACCTCTCCTCCTCTCTTCCTTCAGCTATTTCTTCTATTAAATTTCTGGTCGTTTTTAAACTGACAGGAATAATTTCTCTGACGTTCGGTTTATATTCAAGTTGCTTAACAAATTGGGTGTAAACAGCATAAACACTTTTGTAATTTTTTAGCTCTAAAAATTCCTTAAAGATTATTTTTTTTAAGATTTCTATTTCATCTAAAGTTATATTTTCTTTAAATTCAGAAATACTAGCAATGATATTTAATTTATTTCGATTAGCAATTCTTTCTGCTTGTTTGCCAATAGTAATACAATCTATTTCTTCATCTTCTAGGGTTGATTTAAATTTGGAGACAGACTTTGAAATATTTACATTATAACCACCACAAAGGCCTTTATTTGAGGCAACAATTACTAGAAGAATCTTCTTCCCAGCTCCTTTTTCAAGCAAGGGATGAGAGACATTTCTTTCTTTTGCTAGAGTAACTAGAAGCTCTAAAGCATATCTAGAGTATTCTCTAGAAGAAATAGAATTAGAGACAGCTCTTTTCATTTTAGAAACAGATACCATTTCCATAGTTTTGGTAATTTTTTTAATATTACCAATAGAATTCATTTTCTGTTTAATTGTTTTTGTCTGAATAGCCATAATTATCTAAATTTAAACCTTAGATTTCTTAAATTCCAATATTGCCTCTTTTAGCATTCCTTTAATATTATCATCCCAATCTTTTTCAAGCTTTAAAAGAAGATCTTTTTTGGAAACTTCCAAGAAAGAATGCATATCTTCTTCCCATTGTCTAATATCTTTCTTATCAACATCATCTAACAAGCCTTCGTTAACTGCAAAAATACTAGCTATTTGTTTAGTCACAGACAGAGGTTTGTATTGATCTTGTTTTAGAATTTCTACTGTTCTAGCTCCTCGATCGAGCATTCTCTTGGTGTCAACATCTAAATCAGAATCAAATTGAGAGAAACTCTCTAATTCACGATATTGAGCTAAAGATAATTTCATTGGTCCTGCATTTTTCTTCATTGATTTAATCTGAGCACTACCTCCAACTCGAGAAACGGAGAATCCAACATTGATAGCTGGTTTAATTCCCTTGTAAAACAAACTAGTCTCTAAGAATATTTGACCATCGGTGATTGAAATAACATTAGTTGGAATATATGCTGAGATATCACCACCCTGGGTTTCAATTATAGGCAAGGCTGTAATTGAACCACCCCCTGCTTCTTTATTTCTTCGGCAAGCTCTCTCTAGTAGTCTTGAATGTAAATAAAAGACATCTCCCGGATAGGCTTCACGACCAGGTGGCCTTCTTAGTAAAAGAGAAATTTCTCTATAAGCATTGGCGTGTTTAGAAAGATCATCGTAAACAACTAAAACATCATCTCCTTTGTCCATAAAATACTCTGCAACAGAAACTCCTGCATATGGAGCAAGGTAGAGTAAAGAAGCGTTATCTGAAGCTGAAGCAAGTACTACTGTTGTATATGACATTGCTCCTGCTTTTTCTAATTCTCTAACAACTCTCATTACTTTTGATTTTTTCTGACCTATCGCAACGTAAACACATTTAACCCCCGTGTTTTTTTGATTTATGATTGCGTCGATTGCCAAAGCGGTCTTTCCTGTTTGTCTATCTCCAATAATAAGTTCACGTTGTCCTCTCCCAATTGGAACCAAAACGTCAATAGCTTTTATTCCTGTTTGAAGGGAGACATCAACACTTTGACGATCCATAACACCAGGAGCAATTCTTTCCACATACATTGATTTGGTAGATTTTATTTGTCCCTTACCGTCTATTGGGTTCATTAGCGGATCTACTACCCTTCCGAGGATTTCATCTCCTACGGGAATAGATAGAACTTTTCCTGTTCTTTTAACAATGTCTCCTTCTTTGATTTTGGTAAAATTTCCTAAAACAACAGCACCAATAGTATCCTCTCCCAAATTAAGGGTAAGACCCTTTATTCCATCAGGAAAATCAAGCATTTCAGATGCCATTGCTCCAGAAAGTCCTGAGACCTTAGCAATTCCATCACTGATTGAAACAACATAACCAAATTCAGTCATTTGGATATCATTTCCAATTTCTCCAATTTTTGATTTTAAATTTTTGATAATTTCTTCTACTGCCATATAATTATTTTATTAACGATTCTCTTAATAATTGTAACTGATTATAGATACTAGCATCATAAATAACACCCTTGTAAGTTGCGACAAAACCACCAATTAAACCTTCTTCTACCTTATTTTCAATTTTTTGAGCTTCTGTAGCTTTTAACTTTATTTTGATGTTATTTTTGATACTCTCATCTATTGATATTTCTGATTTTATTGAAAGTGTATTCCATTCTGATTCTTTTTTAATTTTGTTTTCAAGAAACTCTATTACTTTTGGTAAAAGTGATTCAAGTTTATAGTTTTTGATATAAGTCAAAATTGAATTAGTAATAGCCTCTTCTTTACCATTAGAATCTTTAGAGATTTCATATATTGCTATTGCTAAGTTTTTTGAAGATATCATAATAATTAATTTGTCAGAATAGTTTTAATGTAATTTTCTTGTTGTTCTTTGGTTAGATTCTTTTTTAATATCTTTTCTATCCCATCGATGATTAAATTAGCTGTTTCAACCTCTAACTCTTTTTTCATCTTTTCTTTTTTCTGGTCTATTTGTTTTTCTCCTTCTTTAATGATTGAGGATTTAGCCACCAAAGCCTCCTCTTTACTCAAGTTAATAACCGAGTTAGCTTTTTTTTGAGCCTCTCCAATGATGGAATTAGCTTCTATTTTTGCTTCAGAAATCTTTTGGTTTTTAACTTCCTCAGCCATCAACAATTCCGTTTCGGCCTTTTTTGCATTTTCTATACCTAGAGCTATTTTCTTTTGTCTTTCTTCTATTACTTTATTAATAGGGCCAAAAGCAAATTTTTTCAACAAGAAAAATATAATAACGAAATTAACAAAATTCGCTAAAGCTACTTGCCAATCAAATCCAACTTTCGATAATATATCTAACATAATTTTTATATTCTTAAATTAAGAAGAAAGCAACGAAAGCATAAATAGCGGTAGATTCGGCCAAGGCGACACCAATAATCATTTTTGAGAATATTGAACCTGAAACATCAGGATTGCGACCAATTGCTTCTAGGGCTTTACCGATAAGGTAACCTTCACCAAGAGCTGATCCAAACATTGATAATGTAGCCATTCCTTTTGCAATCATTCTTGCTGATTCTACACTCATATTTTCCATATATTTATTATCTGATTATTATTTAATTTAAAGTTTAATTTAAAGAAAACAATAATAAAATTTAATTAATAACTAATAATTAATAAAAACGACAAACTAAACTAAAACTTATAAAGTTTAAGTCCCCTCTTCCCCTTCTTTTATTTTTACAGCCAACATGTAATAGGCTGTGGTAAGAGATCCAAAAACTATCGCCTGGATTACCCCAGAGAGAAGACTCATTGATGTCCATAGAATCGGAATTCCGTAAGCAAAAGCTCCTAAGATAAGCGTGGCAAGGATTTCTCCGGCATACATGTTTCCAAATAAACGCAAGGAAAGAGAGACGACTTTTGCCAGTTCGCCGATAATATCTAAAAGACCTATTGCAAAGTCTATTATAGCCATAACTCCAGATTTTAACCCTTTTTTAAATCCCAAGTATACATCTTTAAATTTAAAGAATTTACCTAAATGTCCAAAAAATCCCCAATCTTTAATACTGACAATATTGGTTAAGACAACTGCCCCAAGAGCTAAGCCAAAAGTAGTATTAAAATCAGATGTAGGAGATCTAAAAATAGAAACTCCATCTATGGTTATGCTCATTAATCCTGGAATTATGCTAATTAAATTAGAAAAACCGATATATAAAAACAAAGAAGCAATAAGAGGAAATATCGCTTTGGCGTATTTTTCGCCACCAGTTATTTGTTTTATTAAATCAAGCATCGATTCAAATAATATTTCAACTGCGGTTTGAGATTTATTAGGCCTAACTCTATATTTACGGATAACAAAAAAACATATAGCAGCAAAAACTAATAGTATTAAAATTGAAGTTAGTGTTGTGTTTGCTATTTTGAAATCACCGATTGTCATTATCGTGTCTGGGGTAACACCTGAAGTTTCTCTGTGAATTCTAAACATAATTATTTATTATTAGTTTCATTTTTTCTTAATTCTCTTATTTGATCCTCTATTATTTTTATTTTTTTAGCTTTCTTTTTGTAAAAATAAAAAACTAAAATCCACGAAAAAATGAAGGAAATAAATAAAGCTATCGTTGTAATATTTTTATTTCCTGTTTCTCCAATAATAATTTTACTTATCCAAACAGCCAAAAAAGCTGGAATTCCAAAAATAAAAGCTATTTGAAGACCTAACCAGAAAAAACCAGTAACTTCTTTATCTCTTTCATTTTCGAGTTTTTTTAAGTCCATAAATAGAATCAAGCCAATGAAAGTTCATTGACCGCCCATAGTATATAAGAACTATCTTAAAAAATCAAGTTGATATATTGCGGTATTTTAAAGATTTTGCTATATTTACTCTATTGGTTTATTTTTAGTGATTACGCGTGTGTAGTTCAGTGGTAGAACGCTGTCCTGATAAGACAGAGGTCCTTGGTCCGATTCCAAGCACACGCACAATTAAAAAATCCCTGTAGGGATTTTTTAGCGTGTGAGCAAATAAACTGCTTTATTTGCGTCTTGGAATCGGAAAGCTTTTGCTTAATATCGAAAAAGCTTTGCTTTAAGATATTGCAAAAGGTGTACTGAAACTGTAAGTTTTGATAAGCGTATTTGCGGTCCAAGCACACGCACAAAAAAACACCTCGCTTTTAAACGAGGTGTTTTTCTAAATAAAATTTATCTTTGTGGGCGTTCTTCCATTGGACGAGCCTCATTCACAGTAAGATTACGACCTTCATAATCTTTGCCATCAAACATTGAGATAGCTTTTTCGGCATCAGCATCGTTTGTCATTTCAACGAAACCAAAACCTTTTGAGCGACCGGTCATTTTATCCATAATAATGATAGCTGATTCAACTTGACCAGCTGTCTCAAAATGAGCCTTTAGCTCATCATTAGTAGTCTTGTAAGGAAGACCACCAACATATAACTTCTTTGCCATATATGACAATATACTTGTAAAATGTTACTTATTTAATAAAATATCATTCTACAAAAAATTAACTTTCCGATTCGAAACTCGGACTCCACTTTTAAGGTGGAGACTTATAAATGTAATCGCATTAGCTCGATTTCATTTACATACCTCAATGTTTTAACACACGAAGAATGAAACTAACCAAAACACTTGACAACTACTTTTTTAACTATAACACGGATTGTAAAATAAAACAACAAAATAAGCCTTAACAATGAGTTAAGGCTTATTTATATAAGACTACTAAGAGTGTTTTTGGTATCTAGGTC
>JAQVGE010000026.1 GCA_028696935.1 Minisyncoccota bacterium
AGAACTTGAAAATAAATTAGAAAACATCGAAAAACAAAGTGGCCTATCTAAGTTCCTTTTTGGTCCTAAATATGGAGAAATTAAAGTAGCAAAAGAAATGTTGGTTCAAAATAGAGAGCAAATTACGCAATTAAATCAAATTCAAGCAGAAATCACTAGCGAAGCTGACCAAAAGATTTTGATGGAACAAATTGAACTTTTAGAAAGAGCTAATATGGAAATTGAAGCCAGTATTAATGCTTCAGAAGAAGGATTTAGTTTGTTTGGATGGTTGAGCAAGGTTTTTGTAAAATAAATAAACCGAACTAACAGGAAACAAAAAAGCGGATTTATTCGCTTTTTTGTTTGGCTCAATCACATCGATAGATGAGTAATAAAGTTTAAAATTTGGTAAGATATTAAAATGTCTAATCAAGGTAATGTTTGGGAAAAGGAATATAATAATCCTAAGCTAGTAACAAAAAAAGAAGACCCACAAGCTGATACTCTTCGGTTCTTAAAATTTCTTAAAAAAACAGCAAAGATTGAATTAGAAAATCTAAATATTTTGGATTTGGGTTGTGGGACAGGAAGGAATTCTAATTATTTAGCCAAGCTTGGTAATAATGTTACGGGGATTGAAATCTCAAAAACGGCTCTTTCTTTGGCTCAAGCTCGAGCTAAAGAGCAAGGTCTTTTGGTTAATTATATCTTAGGTGATATCGGAGAACCTTATGATTTAAAAAATAGTTCAATGGATATAATTTTAGACATAACCTCCTCAAACTCATTGAACGAAAAGGGGAGAGAGGTTTATTTAAAAGAAACTTCCCGAGTTCTTAAGGAAGGTCTGCCTGCGCAGGCAGGAGGTTATTTTTTTGTTCGAGCTCTTTGTAAAGACGGAGATAAAAATGCAAAGAATTTATTAAAGACCAATCCAGGCAAGGAGTATGATACTTATATTATAAAAGAAATCGGTTTGACGGAGAGAGTTTTTTCAAAAGAAGATTTTATAAAAATTTATAGTAAATACTTTAAAATCATTAAATTAGAGAAAAAATCAGGCTACACTAGATTCAATAATCGGGTTTACAAGCGGGATTATTGGCTAGCTTATCTAACTAAATAATAGGTGTTATAATGCCCTTATGACTAAAAAGGGAAGCATTGGAGTATTTGATTCTGGGGTAGGGGGTTTGTGGATTCTAAAACACCTAAAAGATGAATATAAACAATATAATTATTTTTTTGTCGGTGACCAAGCTCATGTTCCGTACGGATTAAAAACAAAAGAAGAAATAAAAAATTTTGCAGAACAGATAACTAATTTTTTAAAAAAGAAAGATTGTTCTCTTATTATTGTTGCTTGTAACACTGCTTCGGGGGTTGCTCTGAAATATTTAAGAGAAAAATTTCCAGAAATTATTTTTGTGGGAATGGAGCCAGCTGTAAAGACAGCTGCTTTAAATACTCAAACTGGTAAGATTGGGGTTTTAGCAACCAAGGTTACTTTTGAAGGTGAATTATATAATTCTCTAAAAGATAAGTTTGGTCAGACGGTTCAAATATTTGAAGATACTTGTGATGGTTTAGTTAATCAGGTTGAAAAAAATGAATTATCAGATTTAGAGACGAGAAATATTTTAGAACGAGCAATCTTACCAATGATTGAAAAAGAAGTCGATTCTTTGGTTTTGGGTTGTACCCACTATCCATTTGTGACTCCTTTGATTAAAGATATTACGAAAGATAGAATTAATATAATAGACCCCACAATGGCGATTGTCGGGAGAGTTGGGCAGATAATTTATGAAAATCAAGATTTATTTTTAGAGGGGAATTCTCAGGTTAAGATATTTACAACTGGAGACATAGAAAAAATGCAGTCTTTTGTTTCGGAAAACTTCGATAAAGATATTGAAGTTATGGAATTAAAATTATGTTAAAATTAACTTATGAATAATTCTTTTGAAGAAGCTTATAAGCAGTTAAATAAAGCTCAAAGAGAGGCTGTTGATTTGATTGATGGACCAGTTATGGTCGTAGCCGGACCTGGGACAGGGAAGACTCAAATCCTTGCTCTTCGAATTGGTAATATTTTAAAAAAAACAGATACCGACCCAAATAGTATTTTGTGTTTAACTTTTACCAACTCCGGCGTTAAAGCCATGGAAGAGCGCTTATCAAATTACATTGGAACTGACTCAAGGAATGTCGTAGTTTCCACCTTCCATAGTTTCGCGATTGACTTAATAGAGAAGAATTATGAACTATTAGATTTCTCTCAAAGGCCTGTTCTTCTAGGAGATGATGAAATAGTTTTTCTCATCGACGAGATTTTAGAAGAAAATGATTGGCAGTATTTAAAACCAAGGTCTAATCCAGTAATGTATTTCAATGATTTACAGCACTTAGTTTCTATTTTGAAGCGCGAAAGGATTACGGTTGAACAATTTCGAGAATCAATTAATAACGAGATTGCTAATTTAAAAGAAGACCCACAAAATATCTCATCTCGCGGAGAGAGTAAAGGACAACTTAAAAAGGAAACAATTAAAAAAATTGAATCATTAGAGAGGACAAAAGAAGTTGTCACTTTCTATGAAATCTACGAAGAAAAGAAAAAAGAAAAATCACTCATGGATTATGATGACGCTTTAGAATATGCCGTTAAGCTGGTTGAAGAATATGATGATGTTCGAGATGACCTTAGGGAAAACTTCTTATATGTTTTAGTTGATGAACATCAAGATTCAAGTGGTGTTCAGAATAGTTTTTTGAAAGGAGTTTGGAAAGGGGTAGAGAATCCTAATATCTTTGTTGTTGGTGATGATCGTCAATTAATTTATGCTTTTTCTGGAGCTTCGCTTTCTTATTTTGAAGAGTTTTCGCATATTTTTGGTAAAGCCAAATTAGTTGTTTTGACTGAAAACTATCGCTCCAATATGCCAATTTTGGAAATTGCGGATGATTTATTAAAAAGTTCGATTACAAATGAAAAATTAATTAGTCAGAAGAAAGGTAAGCATAAAATAATTTTAAATGAATACGCTTATCCGAGAGATGAGATTATTGGAGCAGGGTTGTTTTTTAAGGAAAAAATAAAAGAGGGAATTAACCCGAACGAATGTGCGATTTTGGTTCCTCGGAATTATTTAGTTCGTCAGGCAATTTCTATTTTGAGTGATATGGGATTACCTGTCTCTTCTGGTAAAAGCTTATCTCTCTTTGAGGCAAAAGAGACAGAAATATTTATTCGGATTTTAGGAATCTTGACTAATCCTTTCGATTCAAAACTTCTTGCCGAATCACTACTTGATGTTACAAACGGAATAAAGCCAATCGAAGCCCATACTTTTTTGAAGAATATAAAAGTTGATAATTTGACCATCAAAGAGATAATTGATTATGCTAAAAAAGAAGGTCTTTTTGTTGATGGAAATACTATTTACCAGTGGGGAATAAGATTAGAAACTTGGGTTAATGATTTAAGCAAGGAAAGACTAGAAACAAGTATAAGTAGATTGGGTAATGAACTTTTAATTGATACTTCTTGTGGAAGTGAAGAAATGTTGCGTCGAATTGAAATTGTCCGTAGCTTCATTCATTTAGCTAGTTTGTTTAGCCAAAGGAAAAAGAATCCTACGATTAAAGATTTTATTGAATATTTAAAAAGATTAGAGTCATATAATTCTCAGGTAGAGTTGGCTAAATTTGGAGAGAACGACGGTATTAAAGTGATGACCCTTCATAAATCAAAAGGGCTTGAGTATGATTTGGTTTGGGTTGCTCATTTGAATGAAGAGAGATTGATGTCTGAAAAAAAGAATCCTTTTGCCTTGCCAGATGAAATTAAAGAACATTTAAGTAAAAGAGATGTTGAAATGGCCAAGAGGGAACTTTATGTTGCTATTACTAGAGCCAAAGAAATTTGTGCCTTATCTTATTCTCGGTCTGATTACAATGGGAGAGAGATGGAATTGGCGAAGATAATTGTTGATTTAAAAGAGAATCATTTTATTAGAAAAAATAGTAGTGATAATGAAAAAGAGATTTTAGAAATTGATCCACGGATTTACACTAGTAGTATTATAAACAAAGAAGATAAGGGAGAGATAAAAGAAATAAAAGATTTTGTTTCAAAAAATTATAGTGATTTGAGGGTCTCAGTTACAATGCTTAATAACTTTTTTGAATGTCCATGGAAATGGTATTTTAGAAATTTCTTAAGATTACCAGAAGAGAAAGGATTGTCTTTAATTTTGGGAACGGTTGTTCATGAGACTATTGAATATATTTTGAAATCAAAAGATAAACCGAATGAAAAAATGGTTGATAATCAAATAGAATATGAATTTAAAAAAGAAGGCTTATTTGATAAAAAATTAAAAGATGATGCCAAAATCGCCGTGATGAATTGGGTTAATAATTTTTATCCTAATTTAGCTAAAGTTTTTGAGTCGGAAAGGTCGCTTTCTTTAAAAGATAAAGATTTTCCTAATCTGACAATGTATGGAAAGATTGACTTAACTGAGCGAAAAGAAAACGGAGAAATCTTAGTAACTGATTTTAAAACTGGCCAAGTTAAGACAAAAGGAGTTATTGAGAAAATTGATGAAGAAAACAGAATGTCTAACCTAATGAGACAATTAGCGATGTATTCTTATTTGATAGATGAGGCATCTTTTTCTCGATTAATATTTCTTGAAGCAAAAGAAGGTGACAAAAATGCCAGTTATGAGGTTAAGATTGATGAGGAGAAATTAGATTTACTAAAGCGCGATATTAAAGATTATGATCAGGCTCTCTCCTCGGGGGATTGGATAAATAGGGAGTGCCACAATGAGTCTTATGGTGGCAATCAAGGTGAGTGTGAATATTGTAAAAAAGCTCAAACAATTTTTAAAAAAGCATTGGAAAAAGACGCCTAAAATGCTATTATAAGACTTATGTCAGAAGGTAAAAATACTTATAAAAATGGTAGTTTACATCCGTTAACTCTAGTTATAAATGAAGCGGTTGGTATTTTATCCGAGCTTGGTTTTGAGGTTGCGACAGGTCCTGAACTTGAAGACCAGTGGCACAACTTTGATGCCTTAAATGTCCCCAAAGATCATCCAGCTCGTGATATGCAAGATACTTTTTTTATTAAAGAAAGTGAACCTGAAAAAATAAAAGAGCCTAGACTTCTTCGAACACATACTTCGCCAGGCCAGATTCGTTATATGGAGAACCATAAACCCCCTTTGGCGATTGTAGTGCCTGGAAAAGTTTTTAGAAACGAAGCAACTGACGCATATCACGAAATGCAGTTTTATCAGATTGAAGGACTGATGGTTGGTGAAGATATTTCTATGGCTCATCTAAAAGGAGTTTTGCTTGAATTTTTCAAGAAGTTTTTAAGTCCAGATGTAAAGATTCGTTTACGACCATCTTTTTTCCCATTCGTTGAACCAGGATTAGAGGTTGATGTTTTTTACAATAATCGTTGGATAGAAGTTTTGGGGGCAGGGATGGTTCATCCAAAAGTTTTAGAAAATGCGCGGATTGATAGTACTAAGTATCAAGGGTTCGCTTTTGGAATGGGAGCTGACAGACTGATGGTTATTAAATATGGAGTGAGTGATATCCGTTTATCTTATCAAGGGGATTTAAGATTTAATCAATTTTAGCTTATGTTAGTTTCATACAATTGGTTGCAAAGATATTTTAACGATAAATTACCAAATCCAGAGGAAATATCTGATGGGATTATTTTTCATTCTTTTGAAGTTGAAAGTGTTTCTAAAAAAAATGATGATACTATTTTTGATATAAAAGTTTTGCCAGATAGAGCTCACGACTCTTTGTCTCATTTTGGAATTGCCAGAGAACTTTCGGTCATTTTTGATTTACCAATAAAACCGGAAATAAAAGAATTCCCTAAAATTTTTTCAAATGAAGGAAAAACAGAACTAAAAATAAAGAATGAAGAGAAAAAAGATTGTCGTCGATATATTGGAAGAATAATTAAGAATGTTAAGGTTGGACCAAGTCCAGAATGGCTTCGTGAAAGCTTAGAAGCAATTGGTCAAAAATCAATCAACAATATTGTTGATGCCACAAATTATGTAATGTTTGATTTGGGTAATCCTATCCATGCTTTTGATTTAGATAAATTAGATGGTCCAGAAATTATTATCAGAAAAGCTAAAACTGGTGAAAAGATAGTAACTCTTGATAAAAAGGAAGTAGATCTGGATGAAGGTGTTCTTGTTATCTCTGACTCAAAAAATTCACTTGCTATAGCAGGAATAAAAGGTGGAAATAAGGCCGAAGTAAATATGAATACTTCTAATTTGGTAATTGAAGTGGCTAACTTTGATCCAGTTTTAATTCGTAAAACTAGCAAGAAGGTAAATATTCAAACAGATTCTTCCAAGCGTTTTGAAAATGAAATATCTCCTGTTCTAGCAGAAGTTGCTATGAATAGAATTTCCAATTTAATTCTTGAGGTAGCTGGGGGAGAACTAGAAGAACCAGTGGAGGATTACGAAGAAAAACCAGAAAGTAAAAAGGTTATTTTTACCACAGAGTATTTAAATAAAACATTAGGAATCAAAATAGAAGAAGAGGAGATTGGAGATATTTTATCAAGACAGGATTATGCTTTTTCTGTTTCAGGCGGGGATTGGGAAGTAACTGTTCCTTTTTGGCGTCTTGATTTAAACTTACCTTGTGATTTTGCTGAGGAAATCGGAAGAATTTATGGCTATGAAAAAATAGAAGCAAAGATACCAGACTCAAATTTTAGTAAAAATGATGCCTTAGAATGGCAACAAATAAAAAAAGTTCGAGCTCATTTTATCTCTAATGGCTATCGTGAAGTGATGACTTATTCTTTTACAAATTTGGGTGAAGTAGAAGTCTTGGCTTCAGCTTCTGATAAAAAATTTCTAAGAACTAATTTATCAGACGGAGTTAAAAAATCTTATGAACTAAATAAAATTAATTTACCACTTTTAGGGGACGATGAAATCAAAATATTTGAAATAGGAGCAACTTTTACAAAAGATAATTCCGCATCCGCCGATGGCTCTGGTGATATAAAAGAACAAATAAATGTTTGTTGGGCAGACAAAAATGGGGTAGAAGAAACATCCTTGGATGATTTTGTAAAAAATAAAATTTCTTCTGAATTAGAGTTTAAAGATTCTGAGTCTTTACTTTCAACTTTTAACTTTCAACCTTCAAACTATTTTAAGCCTTGGTCGCAATATCCTTTTATAACTCGTGATATTGCTGTTTGGGTTCCAGAAGAAACTAAGCCAGAAGAATTGTCTAAAATTTACAAAGAATTTGGAACAGAACTACTTATCTCTGAGCCGAAACTTTTTGACCAATTTACAAAAGAGAGTAGAACTTCTTATGCTTTTAGATTAGTTTTTCAATCATACGACAAGACTTTAACTGATGATGAGATAAATGTAATTATGGCTAATATTGAGGAAAAAATTTCATCTTTAAACTGGACTGTCCGATAAAAAGACAAAATTAAAAGCAATAATAACAAAACTTCGAGATTCTTTTTCGAGGATTTCTATCCATTATTTTGCTTATACAATTGCTTTTTTGTTTGTTGCTTTTTCTGTAATGCATTTTGTAACAGCGGCGACTCCAAATCCAGGTCACCCTTGGAATGAAATCGGTGATGGAGTTTTCTCTGTAACTTTTAATCAAACTGCTCCTCGCACTTATACTTTCCCAGATGCGAATGCAACAGTTTTAACCACGAATGATACTGTTACTGTTACTCAGGGTGGAACAGGATTATCTTCGATTGCTTCTGGTTCAGTTTTAGTTGCTAATTCTGCTAACAACTTGTCGGTTCTAACTTCAACAACCGGAACAAAAATTTTGACGAATACGGGTGGTATAATAACTTGGGGGACAGCACCAAGCTCTATGGTCTACCCATCTACCGGCATCGCAGTCTTCACCGGTTCTGCTTGGGGTGCATCTATCACTGATAATTCATCGGATTGGAACACGGCCTATACCTATCGACTTCTCTCAGCTTCAGGAACTGCTCCACTTACTCTTAATCTTTCAAGTAATGCTCTAACTGGTTCTATTACTCAAGCAACAACTTCAACTGATGGTTATCTAACTTCAACGGACTGGAATACTTTCAATAACAAACAAGCAGCTCTTGTCTCAGGTACAAATATTAAAACAATCAATTCAACTTCATTACTTGGGAGTGGAGATATTGCGATTGCTCCAATGGTCTACCCTGGAGCTGGAATTCCAAATTCAACTGGGAGTGCTTGGGGGACAAGTTATACAACTTCAGGGAGTGGGACAACTCTTGCCTTAACCACCACTCCAACCTTCACGACTAACATCACCACTCCACTTGTGCTCGGAGGTACATCTACGACCCAAGACTTAACTTTTAAAACAACCTCAGGTATTGGTACAACCGGCGCTGATATGCATTTCTTGGTTGGGAACAATGGAGCAACCGAAGCGATAACGATACTTAATAGTGGAAATGTGGGGATTGGAACTGTAACACCTGAGGCAAAGCTAGATATTGAAAGTACAATTAATCAATTAAGGTTAAGCTATGATTCAACAAATTATACTGATCTTTTAACAAGATCTAGTGGTAATTTAAATATTTAATTTCTTTCATTACAACGGATGCTCTCTCGGGTGTTGATTATTATGAGATTGGAATTTTAGAAGAAATTGATGGAGATATCGCTTCACCTATCTTTATCCAATCAAAGAGTCCTTATCTTGTTCCTCATACAAGTAAAGATAGTATGAAGGTTATGGTTAGGGCTTTTGATAAAGCAGGAAATGTTAGAGAAGTGTCTCTCAATCTGTTTCCCGGATACAATCTACTTCAAAAATTGGATAATTATGGTCTATATATTTTACTTATTATTATCTTTTTCTTGTTGTTGGAGTTAATTTTACACTATCTTTTTGGGCATCATATTTTGGATCATTTGAGCAAGGCTTATCGATTTTTCAGAAGAATTTCTGAAGATGAAGACAAAAATAAAGAAGACTCCAATAATAAAGAAAATCCTTTATAAAATAAGCTTAAAACCCTTTCTTTTTGGAGGGTTTTTTGCTATAATATAGAGTAGGAGTTTACCCATTTTAGAGGGTATTTTTAAGTTAATTTTACTAATTTTGTTTGAAGATTTAAGTAAAAAAGGAAACGTTAACATTAATTTTTTAATAGGATGGCTAAAAAAGAAGAAAAAACAAAAAATAATTATGGAGCAGACAAAATTTCTGTTCTTGAGGGATTAGAACCAGTTCGTCGTCGTCCGGGAATGTATATTGGCTCAACAGGAGTTGAGGGTCTACATCATTTAGTTTGGGAAATTTTTGATAACTCTCGAGATGAAGCGATGGGGGGTTATTGTAATCATATTGAAGTTGTGTTACTTCCAGATAATTCAGTTAGAGTGGCTGACAATGGCCGTGGTATTCCGGTTGGTATTCATCCTAAAACAAAAGTTTCAGCCCTAGAAACAGTTATGACGACACTTCATGCCGGAGGAAAATTTGGAGGTGAAGATAGCGGTTATAAAGTTTCTGGTGGTTTACATGGAGTTGGAGCTTCTGTTGTTAATGCTTTGTCAGTTTATACAAAAGCTGAAGTTCATACAGAAGGGGGTAAATACATTCAAGAGTATTCAAAAGGAAAAAGAAAAGCTGCAGTAAAAAAAGTTTCTTCCTCAAAAGAACACGGGACAATTATTACTTTTCAGCCGGATGATGAAATTTTTACTGCGAAAGAAGGAAAAGATATTAGGTTTAATTGGAATACTGTTGTTAATCATCTTCGTCAGCAAGCCTACCTAGTTAAAGGATTAAGAATTGATATTATTGATGCGAGAGAGTGGAGTCCTTTA
>JAQVGE010000027.1 GCA_028696935.1 Minisyncoccota bacterium
ATTAATAATTTCAACATCTTTTGAACATAAAATTTCCAGTATTATCTTTTGCCAAATCGCATAACAATCTTTTTCTCCTAAAATGGAGATAATGCTATCAAGTATTATTTTTTTAAGCCCTTCAGAATCATACGGTATATCGCCTAAGCTACTTGTAGAATCTGTTACTTGGATTGTAGTTTTATAAATAACCAAAGCTAAACATTTTCGTAGATATTCAATAAACTCTTTTTGCTTGAGCTTAACAGTTTCTGCATATTGAACGGCAAGCTTTCTTTGGATCTCGGTTTCTTCTTTATCAATTTTTTTTGCTATATCTGTTAACGTAGCCTTCACAGAACAGTCAAGTGAAATTCTTGGCCCCTCCTTTTTTACAACAGAATCTCTCATCATTTTTTCAAGTACTGCCCTAAAAACCTCTCCATCTATTGTTGGAAATTTTGAGGACAATTCTTCCATAGTCAAATCATCATCAATTAGCTGCTCTGAAATAAGCATTGATAGTATTTTCTGTGTTGATACTTTCGAGTTTTCTCGGAGAGAATACAGAGCGATTTTAATCGATCGACCTCTTGTATCAAATTCTCCACTTCTTTGTATGCTCTCAGATTCTTCATCTTTGTTCAATTTGGGGGAATAATAACTCAGCAAAGAATCTTCAACTAGGTTCATTAAATTCGTAATTGAATCATACCAAGCTGTTGTATAATCTATCTGTAATTCTCGTATATATTCACTTACTTGTGAACTTCTATTTGGATTTTCTTTAATAAATACAAATACAGGTATTTTACTTTTCCTTGCTTCTTGAATTTCATTTTTAACGGCTTCTCGTAATATGTTGTCAAGGAGAAGTATCACCAAATCTGAGGACTTAACATTTCGAATATATTCCTGATCAATAGAGTGTCCTGCTGCCCTATCTTCAATTTTATACAAATAGAAGATAGATGAAAGAGGCTCTTTACTAAATATAATAGGCAATAAGTCTCTTTCGGTCTTAAATTCGTCTTGAAATTGAGTAGAACTTAGGAATACTTTGCTTTTATCCATAATCATCACCAAAGATTGAATTTATGATAGAAAAAATAATACTACCTTGATACTTTTTCTCATGATGCCTTACAAGATTAATAGTATACCTCATTTCCTCAACTAGTATTACAAAAAATTACAATAATGACGTAATTACTGCTGTGGAATTTATAGAAATGGTACACGGTACCGGTTTTCCCGAAATCAGGCCCTGGAGGCCCCTTTCAGCGATTCCTGTGGAAATTTTGGACGTTGTAGCTGGGACCGATAGTTCTAGACATTATTTTCTTTTTGCCACTCATCTGCAATGTCTTTCCAATTAACTTCACGCTCTTCTTTACCAGTCCATACATCCCAAAAGTCAGGATCTTTCGATTTTGGTCTTTCGTCATCAGACAATGTATTCATCTCGACAATAATTGGAATTGGAGCGGCCCAACCAAGAAGAATTGCTTTTTTCGTTGGAAGAATTGGAAGTTCGTTAAGTATACTACCCAGATTATCAGGAACCAACCTTTTCACCATTTCCTGATCTTTATCATTTACAAGTCTATGTAGCAAAAATGAATTGCATTGGGATAGAACGGTTTGGGATAATTCTGAGGGTCTTTGCGATGAAATCATCAAACCAAGGCCAAATTTCCTTCCTTCTTTGGCAATTTTCTCGAACGACTGACTACAAAGTTTATTCGCTGATATTTCCTCGTTATCGTCATCATATCGTTTAATAAAATTATGGGCTTCTTCAACAACTAAAGTTGTTGGTAAAATAACTCCATTTTTTCGCTTGTATCGTTGATGGGCTTCAAATATGACTCTCGACAATACGGAAACAATTACAAAAAGAATTTCTGAAGGCAAAAGAGAAAGATCAAGAATAGTAATACTACCATTATCATCATTCTTTCCAATGTAATCAGATAGCCAATCTTCAAGAGTTAATTCTTCTCTAGATTTGGTCTCGATAACTGTTACAATTCTTGATTCGGTTAATATACTTCGTATTCTCATCAGAAAGAAATCCATGTATTGTTGAGCATTATTTTCTTGCGCCAATTTTTCTAGATGGCTAACGAAAGCCTCATGAGTAAAAAAAACTGGGCTATCTTCATCCGGCCCTTGGTATGGTATTAATTTACCAAACGTCGACTGCGAATCCAAAATACTCTTAATAATTCCATACAAATCAACAAGATCAAATGCTGGGTAATAGCCTTTACTATTCATTTCCCTTCTTTGCAAGACTTGGGTTACTGCTTGCAGAATATTATCGATTTGCTCTTTAGGCTTACCTGTCGTTTTAGATGATAATTCAGGTAACGAATTTGCAGAAGCTTTTAATAACTCTCCTAGATTCTGCTTTCCTGGCCAACCAGCTATCGCCTCTATACCCATTCTCTCAAAATTCCTTAGCGATACCAACAAACTAGTGATGAAGTTTTTGGGTTGAATTAACGCATCATTCTCATCAAGCCTTCCACCGTATCTGACTTCTCTAAGTGTTTTTCGTAATAATGGGCGTTGAGTTTTACCACTAGCTTGCGCAATCGAACACCATTCATAACTATTCCACATCCAACTAGGGACTTTTAATTGGTTGATTTCACTTTCTACTTCTGCAAGCTCGTTAATAATTTGGAATTTCCTTACATTGCACAAGCCATCAAAGCTATTGGTATATTCACCATTTGGGTCCAAAACAACAAACCGAGAATTAAGTTTTCCTCCTTCATGTATTTCAGTTTTAGCTGCTTCAAGTGACCACCTGATCAGCCCGGCTACAGAGCATGATTTTCCGCTACCAGTATTACCCAAAACCGCAATATGTCGTCCAAAAATCCGATCAGGATTTATATAAACTGGCGCATTAGCAGCAATTGAGGAAGTACCAATCTTTACTCTTGCATTGTTGTCTTTATTCTGGACGATAGCTCTCAATTGTACTTGGTTTGGCACAACTACAATATCACCGATAGATGGATAACTATATACACCTCTCTCAATCTCATAATTGCCGTTGGATTCTTTTAGCACACCTAGCGGACTGATGGATAGCTTACGTAAGGGGAATGGTAGATCAATGAGATCAAAATCTTTGTACCCTTTTCTTTTTGGATAAGGAGAATGCTCGATCCCGACCCAAGAAATTATTCCAACAAGAGATCCTGATTCATTAGGTATCAAAATAAAACCATTTACTTTAGGGAAGAGTTGAGGAACCCCAGTGTTTATCGCCATGCTTTGGGGAGCATCAATTTCAAGAAGTACCTTTATTTCGCTAGGAGATACAAATTCAACCGTACCGATTGTTTGATTTCGAATATAGTCAAACTCATTTAGCATTCTGGCACCTCATTGTTGGATGAAGATGTCGAACCACGCTTCTCCATAATCCTTTGTTTTCTGTCTGTAATTAAGTCAATTGCAGATTTGGGTAAATAGTTCTCTGTGAGTGTTCGAAGATGCCCATAATGGTTGCCAATTAAAAGTGTAATTTGTGAAAGGTTGCATTTCTCGACAAATTTTTGTATTCGTCCCTCAGCTTTATCAAAAGAAATAATTACTAAATGAGTCGAGGGTATAAGCATCATGTCCAGTATGATCGAATTTATATGAGAATCACCAAATCCATAGCCATATGTTACTAGAACAGAATTGGGGCGGCAGGTCGCTGTAGAGAAATCCCTAAACAGTTCAGAGTATGGAAAATATGCTGTATCGATTCCTTTGGCAGAATTTGGATAAATTACCAATCTTTCGTAGGGATCTTCAATATCAGCATTTTTCAATTCTGTTCCAAATGGTAGCGGCTCTTTTTGGATTTCTCCGTCTTTAGTCCGCCAATCTATAGAACCATGGAGCTTTGTATAACGAACAACACCCTCAACATAGCGAGGTTCGCCGCGAATGCCTGGAGGATTGTAATGATAGTCAAGTTCCATTTTATGCATTCGCATTATCGGATTCAACTTTCCTACAAATCGATCTAATGTATGGATTCCAGAAGAATCAAGCGTGTATTCAATAAACCTATCATAATTCGTCGTAAAAATATTGAGCCGATCTCTTGTCGCAGTTCTGCTACTAAAACTAATCAAGAATCGTTTAAATATGGAGAGTGAAACACTTCCGTTTTGTGAAGATAAAACTTCTTTTTCATTCTTGATCAAACAACAAGTTAATGTTTTTAATTTGTCGTTTATCTCATTCTCTAGTTCATCTGCTTTGGCAGATTGATTGATCTTCATACCCTTCAACAACTCAATTGCAGTACGAAGGTCGTCTTCAAAATTTGCACTACCTCTATCCATTTCTTTTGCTGCAAAATCAGCGTAGCTTTTTATCTTTTCTGCCGCAAACGAAAAATCAATCCTCTGCATTGCTCGTGGTTTAACGCCTGCCTCAATGCAAATCGCACTAGTTAGCCCGGTACCTAATAATAAAGATAGGTGTTCACTCTGGAAAATTGCTGTGAGCCATGGTTCAATTTGTAAACGCAATTGCTTTCCTTCCGGAGAATCTGATCCATCAGGAACTTCATTTGCTATATATAGGATATGATCCTTTTCCCAATCTATTGAATCCAATTGCTTTTCTCCTTTCAAATATTTCTTTGAACACAACCAAAGATTTGTGCTATTAGTGTAAGCGGTTTGCATTCGAAGATAATGTCATCACTAAAATTCCTCTTGCCATATAAACCAAACTTAAGTTGAATCAATTATCGAGCATAGACTGATTTCCTTAATAGTGAACAAGTAATTCGGTATAAAGGGATCAAGGGATCAAGGTCTACTATACCGTTCTCTAATTTCCTGAATTTTATACTTCATCTCTGGGTAAATATATGATCTATCAATACCAAAATGCTGCTTCAATTCTTGCAATATATCCTTTGTATTCTTACCACTCATTACAAACAACGGAATAGGAAAGAGAAATGCTAGTTCCCTTGGAAAGAAGAAATTGTTTACTTCTCCATTTTGCAATTCCGGTTTATCGTTATTCCTTCCAGATAATATAAACTCTCCCTTCTGCCTTTCAACTCGTTTATTATTCATTGAAGGGTGAACCACAATAGCCTTATCCAGTTCCTCCTTGCATGGCTGCATAGGATAATACCCCGGAGCATAGCGTTGTGAACGATACTTAATCTCATTTAAAAAATTACTCTCTTCACTGAAAGTATCTGATAACTCATAGTCTTCGACTAATGGTAAAGCACATAACCGGACAACCGTGTCACTGAGAATATTTTTCTCATTTTCTTTCCTTGAAAAGCATATGTTTACTGCTTGTAATGCAAGGGAACATGAGTTGGATTCAATCATGTTAAGGTTAGCAAACAACATTGCAACTAAAGGGTTGCTGGTTAAATCTAATAAACGTGAGGGAAATTCATAATGCTTCATGACCACAAGCTGATCGAATATTGAAGGCTCTTTGTTAAAAGTCTCTGGTAACCGAGCAAGAAGTTCTGCATACATATCTTTTTCATGTTTGATAAAGTTCGTATCGCGAAACAACGATGCTGTGATAGGAAATTGCAAGGGCTGACCGCGATAATACAAAGAATATGGTTTCAGAAGACTTGCATTATCGGTCCTAAATGCATTAATTTCGATTAGCAACTTGGTAGGAGTATCAATCAATCTTGGTGAAATTCTCAGTGGATCAAAAAGAATCATTGCAAACCAACTATTTGGCTTGGCATCCTCCTCATCAGGAATAAATTTCTCGATGGCTACGTGCATTCTCAAAACATTCAAGAAATCCTTTTCCGTAATAACCTGAGACTGAATCCTTCGAATTTCCATTCCCCATCTTATAACCTCGCCAAGTTCCAGCTTGTAGTTCATCGATGTTGATGCAGAGTTCTCCAAGTCATTACGTTCTCTATCACATTCTATTTCCATGCTCCATAAATTATGTATTCGATTCTCGAGATCTTCTAATCGCCTATGTATTCTTGCTTTAATCGTATACGTCAAGCGTTCCAAAAACTTTTCCATCAAAAGACTTATCGATGACATACCATCTTTCGGCTTTTGAGTGCAAAGGACATACTTTATTGTCCCGTTGCAGGCCTCATCTATTCTCTCATCAACCTCTTTATCTTCACCACAATTCAAGACAATTCTATTTGTATCAGACAAAAACCAAGATTCCGATATACTATTAAATTTAATTATGCAATCCAAAGAGATATATCCCTTATCTATATATGCATCAGCTAATACATCCAAGCATTTTTCATGTATAAAATCTTGGCTTGAAGAACTGTTCGCTAGGCTACTTGAGGCATACTTGTCTTTTACATTTCTACAAAGAATCTCAATTTCTGGATTCATTTGATAATCATTAATACCTAATTCCGATAATTCAGATAGAATTCTTTCTGCTTTATCATTAGTTACAAGATAAACTGTTTCTTCCAAGGTATTGTTATTAAAGTTACAAGCTTGTTTCACCATTGATTGACATGTTCCACCTGGGTATACAAGAAACACTGTCTGTTGGTTAGATATCTGTGAACTATAGACCGATGGACGAAAAAAAACTGGAGATTTATTTATGCAACCATTATCAAAATTGCCTACGTTTAGTAGTTGCCCGTGTTTACAAATAAGGACCATTCCTAGAGAAGCATTTTTCCCAATACAAGATTTACATGCATAAAACAAAGCAACCATCGGATTTGTTGTAAAATCTAAAGTATTTGTGGGAAGA
Organism: Minisyncoccota bacterium; assembly: GCA_028696935.1. The sequence continues at coordinate 6,766 of JAQVGE010000027.1, forward strand.
CCATGAGAGCGCATAAGTGCAATTTTGTCCATCTTAGACTTAATGTTCTCAAATTCATGCGGATATGCAGCCATCACCTCCTGTTGCATTGAATCCATGTTCTCGAAGTATTCAGTATTTTGGAGAACTGAAGGCAGTATAAGAGAAACCGCTGACTGACCTCGATAGCAATAATCAGAAGGCGAATCAAGTGCATGAATTTTTGAAAGATCATCACTAAAATCAGATACAGATTCAATTAGGCAAAATGATGATTTTCCCCTGAATGTAGTGTTGAAAATTGGGGAAGTGCCTTCCATAAAAAATAAAGGCTTGTTCCATCTACTATTGCTGTATTGAAACTCTGCTTTTATAGTTTCTGAAAATGGTCGTCCCCGGGATGCAATACTTATTGTCCTTTTAATTGTCTTTCCATCAGTATCTTTTATGATTATCTCAATATTAACACTCATCAGACCCATACTCCTCAAAACTACATACCTTAGTCATATAAAGGACCATACTTCTGTGTCCTCCATCACTCCACCCTCACCCCATCATCAGTGCTGCAGAAATGGACGGAGAACAGGTCCTTGTACTGGGGGAACTGCTGTAGGTATTCTCTTGTCACTTGTTCCTCTATCTCTTTCTTACAAGCAGGATCTATAAGAGCCATGCAGCATCCCTTGAAGCCTGCACCACTGAACCTGCATCCATAGATGCTCTGCACATGCCCTGTTATCTCATAGATGGCCCTGAGCTCGAGAGAGCCCGTCTCCCATGCATGGATGGAACTGTACCCGGAAGCAAACACCAGCTTTCCGAACTCCTTCAGGTCTCCCCTCTTCCACGCTTCTATACCCTTCTGTACCCTGTCCATCTCCGTATAGTAGTGCTGGGCCCTCTTGGCAAATACCAGAGGAAGCCTGTCCCTGTACTCTTCATACACCTGGGGAGGAACATCCCTGAGCCTGGTATCCTTGTACAAGCCGTACTCCATACCCGAGAGAGCCTTGAGGCTGTATGCAGCACTCTTGGCCTCATCCACCCTGGTGTTGTATCCACTGCCCAGGACCCGGGAGACGCCCGAGTAGAAGATTGCTATCTCAAACCTGTCCAGGGTGTCCGGGGCGGGAATGAGTGTATAGGAATCATCCCTGGTATCAAGGGCGAGGAGGTGCTGCCTCTTGCACAACACCTCGCACGACTGATCAAGCTTGCCCACGTTGATTCCCACATACCCGTTCTCTGCAAACAATGCTGTCCTGATCAGCTCGGAGGGAGAGAGGGCAATGTCGTTTGCAAGGCAGAGGGCGTTGAGGTAACACAGGACTACTGCAGCAGAGGAGGAGAGGCCTCCCACCGGGAGGGTTCCCCTCACCACCCCCTTGATGCCGTTCCTCAGCTGGTACTTCTGCGACAGTGCAAAGGCTGCGCCCTTTGCATAGTCGCCCCAGTTGCCCTGCTTCTGTCCGATGTTCCCCAGATCGAAGGAGACATGCTCGGGAAAGTTCAGGCTGTCCAGGTTCACCGCACCATCGGTGGAGATAAGAAACCGGAGGGTCACCCCCTTGTCCAGGGCGAAGCCGGTGACGATGCCGTATTGGTGATCGATGTGGGCTCCAAGGGGACAGACCCGGTAGGGAGCATAGGAGGTATGGATGTCGGAGCTTTCAGCCCAGGGGTAGAGAGTCCTGAAGTGTTTTTCCAAAGTCTGCGGCATGTGAAGTGATTCCTTATTCCTGCATGATACTACAGCCCAAAGGCCGATGGTACAAAAATGTGGCAAAATCCATACCAAACAACAACGCCCGGTCTTGTGTCACCAAAACCGGGCGTTGCAGATAGATCAACGTTATTGCTTGAGAAGATGGGAGCCGTCGAACTCCCTCTTGACCTGCTCGTAGCTTTGCAGGTTTCCTATGTCCCAGCGCTTTCCAGGCATGGGATAGGCATGGACCGGGGTATGGCTGCACAGCCATGCTATGAAGGAGCCGGGGGCGTCGGTGTTGCACCCTGAGTCTATGGCCCTGCGTATGAGAGGAAGGTCTTCTCTCTTGTAGACATAGAAGGGAGGAACGGCCCAGTTGCTCTTCGGCTCCCTGGGTTTCTCTTCCATCAGCAGCACCTTGTCCGAAGAATCAATGGTTGCCACCCCTGTTCTCTGCAGTGCCGCCAAGGAAGGTTCATAGTGGCGCATGATGCAGGTGGACTGCTTCTCTGTAAAGAAGGAGACAAAACCACTAAGGGAGAAGTCAAGAAGATTGTCTCCTGCCAGGACGAGCAGGTCCTCGTCGATTTCCAGCTCTTCGATGGCGAAAAGGATGTCCTTCACCGCACCGAGCCTGTCGGAATTGTCGGTTGATCCGTCATCGAGGACGACGACGGGATGGGATAGAGAGCAACGCTCTTTCCAAGTAGTGAAGTGATCGAAAAACTTGTGGTTGGAGACAACCACATACTTCCCGATCCCTTCGATGCCATCTACATCAGAGAGAAGCCAGTCAAGGACGGTCCTTCCCTGTACATCCAAGAGGGGCTTGGGAAAGTTCTCGGTCAGGGGATGGAGCCGGGTTGCATAGCCGGCTGCCAGGATGAGGCAGATCATGAATAAGGAACCTCGTTACAATGAAGTTGCTGTGGATTTTGTGGACAGGGTACACGGTACCGGTTTTCCCGAAAACAGGCCCTGGAGGCCCCGTTTAGCGATTCCTGTGGAAATTGTGGACGTTGTACCGGGTACCGATAGTTCATCGCATAATCCATGAGGATGTTGCCGTACAAGGGTCCGTAGACATTCTGGAGAATCCGGTAGAGGCCGGTCTCATGGCCGATGCCGAGGGTTAGGGCATAGAGGCCGGAATGGAGGATGTGCTCGGGAAGTTTTCCGCTGCCATAATGCTCATTCCACAGGTTGGGAAAGAGATACCTGAAGGTGTCGTTGGGATGCATCATGGTCTCGCTTGTCGCATGGCCGATGACTTTCCGCCTGCTCTTCCTTACCGGGGCATCCC
>JAQVGE010000028.1 GCA_028696935.1 Minisyncoccota bacterium
CAGTAATTACTGTTCTTTATTTCCGCCGAGGTTTTTTTGATTGGAATGGAATTAAAGGATTAGAGTTGAAAATACTTTTTGTTCTAAGCAACCTTATCTGTACTCTTATTATGGGAGGAGTAATAAGTGTTTTGTTTGAAATTTTTTAAGACCCAAGCATTTTAGATGTTTGGGTCTTTCTTTTGCAAAAAATAGACTAAAGGAGTACAATAAACTTAAATAAATTATTTCTAATTTTTAAAAAATTTAATCATGGACGATAAAAGATTGATCATCTTCGGCAAGGGTATTAATGGTTCGACTTCTTACTCTATCTTTCAGGATAATCCCAGAGTGCCAGTTATTACTGACAAAGATTTAGAAAAAATTTCTAAAGAATTTGTTAGACTTTATCCTGAATTAGCAAAAAAGATAAAGCGTCACCAAAATGATTTCTCGGCAGAAATACCCGAAGAATTAACTTTACGTCTTGAACCTACAGCAAAAGCAAGCTTTTTGGAAGAAATTTCAAAGAAAATTGTTTAAAAGAGTGATTAACCAGGGTAGCATTAGCTACCCTTTTCTTTTGTCTCTTAATTAGGCAAAAAGCTATATAAGTGTTACAATCTCACTACATACAAAAGACGTTCGTTCGGAATTAGTCGACCTCAAACTTTCATCTAATTTGTAATTATTTTTAAACAATCAAAATCAATGACTGGTACAATCAAAAAACTTACCGACAAAGGTTTCGGGTTTATCACAGGCGAAGGACTTGCGAAGGATTTATTCTTCCATTCCAACTCTCTAGTTGATGTAACTTACGAAGACCTACGCGAAGGTGATGCTGTTTCTTTCGAAACAGAAGACGGACCTAAAGGATTAAGTGCAGTAAATGTACAACGTGCATAATTTTTAATTAAATTAGAATCCAACAGAAAAACCGAGTTATAACTCGGTTTTTCTGTTGGATTCTAAAAAATTATTAAACTTGTAAAAACTGAAATAAGTGGTAAATAAGAGTTGCTGGCCAAAAAATTGATTTTACAATTCCCCAAAAAATAGCTTCAAAACCACTCGATTGCTGAATAAAATAAATTAGAGAACCAATGACTGCAAAGGCGTAAAAACCTCCAGTTGAAATATTTTGATTATTCATAAACATAATTATACCAAAAAGGAATTAAGAACGCGAGATAAATTATTTATTCTTATTTAATTTTTACCTTATTTTTAGGTCTGAGTTTAGAAAGAGGTTAATTTCTCTAAGAGAATCTTCCGATTCCATTAATCTCAAATAGGCTTCTTCTTTTTCTCCTTCATCTTCTTTATTTTCTGCTTCTTCTAATGAAGATTTGGCCTTATTTAAGGTCTCAAAGATATCATCTTCAGACACTTCCCCTTCTTCCTCTTCTTGTTCAGATAAAACGGAATCTATCTCTTTGTTAAATTCTTCAATTAAGTATTCAACCGATTCTTTTTTCTTCCTGTACTTAGATTCTTTATCTTCATCATATTCTATTTCATTTTTTTCTTTATTTTTTTCTCTTTCCTTTCTAATTATATTTTCTTTTACTTTATTAGCATTAAGACGAGCAGTCTCCGAAATCCTAAAAAGATTAATTTCTTCTTTTTTATCATTATCCTCATCTTCTTCTTCCTTATTTTCATCTTTTTCTATCTTCTCTGTTTCTTTATTTTTATCATCGTTTTTGAATTCCTCTATCTTATTTTCAACTTCAATTAAAATTTCTTCTTCTAAAACATCTTTTTTTCCAATATTTTTTGATTTAGCAATCTTGTCTAAAATTCTGGCATGAACGTTCATTTCTGCCCTAAAATTAGCGGCAATTTCTTCTATTCTTTCTTCTGATTCTACTTTACTTGCTTTATCAATTGCCTTATGGAATGAATCAGTATGTTCCAATAAAAGATTGTTCAGTTTATCCTCCTTTTCTCTGTCTAGTTTATCCTGTCTAGCCAACACTTCAGCCTCAGAAAGACGCAAAGAAGCTAGATTGCTTTGATAGGTTGCTTTCGACTCCTGTTTAAATTTAAAAGCTCCTCCGAGTGGCTCTAAAACATTAACCTTAATTGGATAGAGAATATCATCGGGCAAACTATCCTGAGAAGCAAAAGCAACCGCCCCACCCGTAAAAACAACTATCAAGGGTATGATAAGATAAAAAGCCATCCCCTGAAGACTCTTTGAATTTATGAAAGAAAAATAAGACACCCAAGGGCTTTTAGTTAACCCCTGTCTTTCAACTGGTGTATTTATGATTTTATTGAAAATTCGTACTCTTTCATCTTCTGTCATTTTTATTTTGCGAATCTCTTTTATTCCTAATTGTATTTTTTTATTTTTCATTTTCTTTATTTATATAATAACCTGTATTTTTTCTTAACTCTAAAAGCCCTCTATTTATTCTAACTGAAATAACATTGCTTGAAAGCCCTAATATCTCCCCTATTTCAGGTGGAGATAAATCTTCTACAAATCGCAGGTAAACAGCTTCACGATAGGAAGAAGAAATTTTTTTTATATTATCAATCAAATATCGACCCTCTGCTTCAAGAAAAGTATTTCCAAACGAAGTTTTTTCATCCATAATCTCAAATTCTCCTTCATCTTCTTCGTTTCCAAAAGAAAGATTATCAATGGATAAACTTTTTTTCTTTCGATACCAATCGATAATTAATCGGCGGGCAACTGTAAAAATAAAAGCTCTATTATTTTTAATCTTTTCGCCACTTGACATGGTTTGCCATAATCGTAAAAAAGTTTCTTGAGTTAAATCTAGGGCTTGTTCACGATTAGAAACTCGAATTAAACAAAAGCGGAAAACTGCATCCGATTGATCTTGATATATAGATTCAAATTGGTTTTTTAAATTATCTTTCATATCTTAAGACGTACAAAACACCCTTTTCTTACATCCTGCTTTTAATAAGACGTATAAAATACATAAATATTACTTATATCTTTAAAATACAATAAAAATTGTGACATGTCTATGTAAGAAGGTTATCCTCTTGTTCGTCTACCTAAACAGGACGCTTGAACATTGTTTATGTTTAACCTCCTTAAATTTATTATTAATTAATATTATTAACTTAATCTTATTATTATTTATTATGAAAAAACACAAAAATTTATTAATAGCTAGTTTATTTTTATTGGCTTTTATAGTTTCAATTCCAACAACGACTTTTGCTAAAAACGATGACAACAATAATCGTTTTAAAAACAAAGTCAAAGTTGAACAATCTACAGAAGTTAATTTTAAAAACAGCTTACACTTTAGAAATAATTATAATGCTTTTGTAAAAAGAACCTCTAATTTATTTGATTGGTTCCAAAGAAAAATAGTAAACGCTAAAGAAAAAATAGAAACAGAAATTAACAGGGCACCTATTATCTCTTCAATTTCAGCTCCAACAGTCCTTAAGGTTGGCGAAAAAGGAGAATGGAAAATAAAAGCTTACGACCCAGAAAATAGTAATTTAACCTATGAGGTTAGATGGGGTGACGAAAAAGAGCTTCAAGCATTAGAAACAAAAAGATTATCCACCGAAGTTCAAACCGGAACTTTTACCCATATATACTACGAAGAAGGTAAATATAAAGTAAAATTTATAGTAACAGATGAAGCTGGTATTAAAAATGTCTCTACCGTTACTGTTAGAGTTGTTGAGGAAGACAACGAAGATGAAGACAGAGCCCCTATTATTAGTAGAGTCAAATCAACAGAAATAAGCCAGACAGCGGCTTTAATCAAATGGAAAACAGATATAAAAGCAAATAGTTATATTTGGTATGGGACCAATCCTGACTTAGATTTATCAAAGGACCCAATAATTAAAGATAGCAAAAACAAGACTGAGCATAATTTCAAACTACAGAATCTAAACCCAAATACAAAGTATTATTTTGTTGTCGGTTCCTCAAATGATGGAGAATTAACAACTTCTAATGAAAGGTCCTTCACAACTAAAGAATTAGAAAATAGTAGTACACCAGTAATTAAAAGCATAACGGGAGATAAAGATATATTGGTTGGAGAAACTACAACTATCACCATAAAATCTTACGATCCGAAGAACGAGAATTTAACCTATGGTGTTGATTGGGGTGACACAAGCATCCTTTCTAACGTCCTTCAAAAAACAAGTCCTGTTTTTGTTCAAACCTCAACAATGAGTCATGCTTATACAGAAGCTGGAACATATACGGCGACCTTTACTATTAGAAATGAAAGTGGAAAAGAAACATCTTCTTCTATAAAAATTGAAGTTAAAGAAAAAGAAGATACAACAGCTCCTGTCATTAGTAAAATAGAAAAGAGAATAAATGATAGTGGAGTTCAAATCTCATGGGAAACAAACGAAGAATCAACTAGTTCTATCTTTTATGGAACAGAAGAATCAATTGATATTGATTCAACAAATACAGCAAAAATAGAAGATAAAACATTAAAGACAGATCACTCACTTAGTATTTCAGGGTTAGCATCTGACACTCTCTATCACTTTATTATAAAGTCAGTCGATGCTTCCAACAATGTAGCCTTATCTAGTGAGTCTACATTCGTAACAAACAACTAGAGTTATAAGAAAAAACATAACCGATACAATAAAAACCACTTATTATTTTATAAAAATATAAGTGGTTTTTATTTATTAAGTATTAATCAAAATTGTTCAAACTTAAAAATAAAAGACCGTGGAATCCACGGTCTCATATTCTTTCTCTCATTTTTTTTAAAGGCTTAAAATAAAATCTTTTTATCGGGACCACCTCTCCTGTATCTTCATCAATAAAATCCTCTACAACTTTTTTTAATTTAAAACCTGCATCCTCGAGTTCATCTATATAATCATAAATAGATTTTTTCTCGGAGTAAAACTTAGCTGGATAAATCGAGTAAATAATTTTATCTTTAGACTTTCTTTTAACATATCTAAAAACTCTTACCGCAAAAGACAGACCGTAGATTACCCTGATTAAGTTAAGGTCAAGGCCATACTTATTAGCCTCATCTAAAATCGCTTGATTTTTCTGACTTATTTTTCTCATTTTTCATAATTTATAAGGTTATCTCTATTTTCAGATTAAGAACAGAGACAACCTTACAAATTATCCAACCAAATATAAAAGAACTCTACTTTAGTAGATAATCACAAAAAGACGCTTTTGTCAAGATTAGAATTGGGCTGCCAGACTTGGACTCGAACCAAGATAACATCCTCCAGAGGGATGTGTCCTACCATTAGACGATCTGGCAATATGTTTTACTTCATCATAATACCACAAAAAGACAAAAATACAATTGAAAATAGGGCTTTTTTAAGATATAATCGAACCCATATGAACGAAGAAAACAAAAATCAAGCAGAAAGTTTAAATCTTAAAAAAATGGATAATGATAATCCTTTTTTTGCATCAGAAGACAAGGATATTGAACAAAAACTGGATCTAATTAAAAATGAATTGCGTCAGGGAATTAATCTAATGAAAAAAACAGATAATTCTGTTACTTTTTATGGTGGAGCACGTTTTAATGAATCTCATAAAGTTTACGAGAAGGTAAAAAATCTTTCATCTCGTATAGTCAAAGAACTTGGTTACACTATAATCTCAGGTGGAGGAGGTGGTGTGATGGAAGCAGCTTCAAGGGGGGCTTTTGAAGCTGGAGGTAAAACTATCGGATTAACGATTAAACTACCCCATGAACAGAAATCAAATAAATATCTTCAAGAAGAAGTTGTATTTAATTACTTTTTTGCCAGACAAGTCTCAATGTCTTACTCAACAGAAGTATGTATTTTCTGTCCAGGTGGGTTCGGAACTTTATTTGAACTTTTTGAAGTTTTAACAATAAAACAAACAAAAAAAATTGGAGATATACCGATAATTCTTTATGGTTCAAGATACTGGAAGCCAATGCAAAAATTTATTAAGAAAATTCTACTTAAAAGATACAAAACAATCAATGAAGATGAATCAGGTCTATATATTATTACTGACGATGAAGACAAAATTATAGAAATTATTAAAAATAGTAAAATCAGAAACGGCGAAGACTCACTTTAATCCTAAATAAAAAAACAGCCTATTGGCTGTTTTTTTATTGTTTCTTATTCTTCAAAATCGCTTTAACAAAAGCTGTAAATAGCGGATGTGGAGAAAGTGGTCGAGCTTTGAATTCTGGATGAAATTGAGTTCCTAAAAAGAAAGGATGGTTTTTCCCTGGCAACTCAGCAATTTCACACAAATTCTCATCTGGTGATAAGCCTGAGAAAACAAGCCCATCCTTCTCCAAAGCCCCCCTATAGTGGTTAGAGACCTCATAGCGGTGTCGATGTCTCTCAGAAATAGTATCGGACCACTTTTCTCCTAATGAGGCTTTATAAGCCTTGTGGGCAATTGTTCCTTTTTTGATTTTTGCTGGGTAAGCACCTAGTCTCATACTTCCTCCCATTTTTTTCTTTTCAATTTTTTCCTTTTGGTCTTCCATTACATCTATCACAATATCTTTAGCCTTTGGGTTTATTTCTCTGGTATTTGCATCTTTTAATCCTAAAACATTACGAGCATATTCTATAACCAAAAGTTGCATTCCATAACACAAACCAAAATAAGGAATTTTGTTTACTCTGGCATATTCTATTGCTTTCAACATCCCTTCAATCCCCCGAGAGCCAAAACCACCTGGAACAAGAATTCCATCATATTCTTTTAGTTTTTTTATAGAACTAGGATCTTTCTCAAAATCAACAGCAGAAATCCAAGTTAAAACTGGTTTGCTCTTATTTAAATAAGCAGAATATTTAATAGCTTCAATAACACTTAAATATGAATCTGATAAAGTGAATTCCCCTGTCGCAAAATACTTACCAACGATTGCAATCTTAAATTCTTTGTCTTTAACATGAGCAGACTTGGCAAACTTATGCCACATCTGTGAATTTTTATTATTACTTGTTCCACATTTCATTCCAATTGAATTACAAATCATGTCTCCAAGCCCTTCTTTCTCAAAATTTATAGGAATATCATAAATACTACTAACGTCAGGAGCAGAAATAACATTTTCTTTAGGAATGTTACAAAACATTGAAATCTTTTCCTTACGTCTATCATCAAGAGCTAAACGACTACGTGCAATAATTATATCTGGTTGAATTCCTGAAGCATTCAAAGTTCGAACAGCGTATTGAGTTGGTTTAGTTTTCATTTCTCCAATTTTAGAAGGAATTGGCAAATAAGAAACCATAACAAAAAATACGTCTTTTTTATATTTAATTTTCATCATTCGAGCAGCTTCTAGAAAAAGCATATTTTGATATTCCCCAACTGTTCCTCCAATTTCAATAATAACAACATCTGCACGAGCTTTGTCTCTTGCTCTTTCTATTCTATCAATTACTTCAAGCGGAATGTGCGGAACAACTTCAACACATTTACCACCATATTCTAAATTTCTCTCACGATGAATGACGCTATCGTAAACTCGTCCAGTAGTCATATAGTTTAAACTGTCGAGGGTCGTATCTAGAAATCTTTCATAATTACCCATATCTTGATCACATTCATACCCATCATCAAGAACAAAAACCTCACCGTGTTCTGTGGGGTTCATTGTCCCTGCATCCATATTAATATAAGGGTCAATTTTAATAGAAGTAACTCTTCTTCCTCTGTCAGATAAAATTCGAGCAATTGAAGAAGCAGTTACCCCCTTACCAACACCTGAAATTACTCCGCCGACGACAAAAATATATTTACAATTTAAATTATCTTTAATAGTTTTATTTTTCTCTCGCAAATCTTTATTCATACCCTATTTGCGTAAATAACGAGCAACAGCAAGAAAACTTGAGATAGCTCCTAAAAATATTCCAGACCCTAACATAATAACGAATAACTGAGCAAAGTTTGTTTTATAGTAACTATACAAATTAATTCCAATAAAATCAGCCATATGATTTCCAAGCCACATTGAAATTGGAATAAATAATAAAATTGTCAAAACGCTAGCACTAAGGCCAACTAAAATTCCTGAAACAATGAAAGGACCATGGATGTATTTACCGTCAGCCCCAACCAGTTTCATAACATTAATTTCCTCTCGAGATACATAAATAATCAATTTTATTGTGTTGAAAGTAATAATAATTGAAATAATTATAAATATAAGCGAAACAATAAATCCTAGTCTTTGAGCCCCTTCAATTATGGATGTCAGCCTATCGATGACTAATTTATTTTGATGGTAATCAATTTTATCAATAATTGTTAAAGCCCCTTTTGAAAGAGCGTTATCACTCTCAAAATAATTTGAGATGTTCTCATACTGTGAAGGGTCTTGGGCCTTAATATTTAAAGAAGCTCCTAGCGGGTTCTCATCAAGCTCATCAAGAGCTTGTAATGTCAAATAGTCATTTGCATGTTTTTCTCTAAAATTCATTAGAGCAATTTCTTCTGAAGTATAAGAAACCTCTTTAACCTCTGGAATATTGTATAGAGAAGACTCAATATTTTTAATATCCTCTTCAGCTGTTCCAGGGACAAAGTAAACAGTTACATCAACTTTATCCTTAATATCATTCAACGAAGCATTTAATGAAGCTTGAACAAAAATTAAAGAGGTTATAACGAAAATAGTTATCGTCATAACCAAAATACTAGCCATCGAAGTAAAACCACTACGAATAAAATTTAAATAACCGGACCGTATAATTCTTTTGAAATGGATAAATAACATATTTTTATTATATCTTTTACTAAAGTTTTTTCAAAACGAGACCCTAGGCTGTATATTTACTATCTCGATCGTCACGAACAACCCTTCCTTTTTCAAGAGTAATAACTCTCTTTTGAACTTGATCAACTAACCCCCTATTGTGAGTTGCTAAAATTACAGTAGTTCCTAGTTCGTTTATCTTTTTTAAAATATTTAAAACATCATTAGCATTTACTGGGTCAAGATTCCCTGTTGGTTCATCCGCAATAACTATATCAGGCTGAGTAATGATAGCCCTCGCAATTGCTAGTCTTTGTTTTTCTCCTCCAGACAATTGATGAGGGAACAATGAAGATTTATCGGTTAAATCCACAACATCTAAAATATAAGGAACATCTTGGGCTATTTCTTGATCATTTTTTCCAACCGCCTCCATCGCAAAAGCAACATTTTCATAAACAGTTTTGTTGGGTAAAAGACGAAAATCTTGGAAAACTACACCTATCTTTTTACGAAACTTAGTTAATTCTCTACTAGAAAGTTTATGAATATCTTTTGAATGGAAAAAAACTGTTCCATCAGTTGGAGATTCTTCTGCTAAAATCATTTTAGCTAAAGTAGTCTTTCCTGCTCCTGAATGACCAATAATAGAAACAAATTCTCCCTGAGAAACAGAAAAAGTCACTTCCTCGAGAGAAGTTCCGTCTTTATATTTTTTTGTAACTTTATTAAAATAAATCATTTTAACCTAATATAAGTTAAGACAATAGATATTATAACTTATTTGAAAGAATAGACAAAATTATAAATCTTTTTCTGCTTCAATAAAATCATCTAAGTCACCATTTTCTAAAACGGCTTCGACATTATGAATTTCTAGATTAGTACGATGATCTTTAACCATCTTATAGGGATGAAGAACATAAGAACGAATCTGGTTTCCCCACTCTATTTCCGAATCTTTAGAAATAGAAAGTCCGTCTTTTTCCTTTTGTTTAGCTTCTTCTAATTTTTTATATATTTTACCC
>JAQVGE010000029.1 GCA_028696935.1 Minisyncoccota bacterium
TGTATAAAACTTCTTGTGCCAACCTTTTAGAGGCAAACCTTAACAGGGTCCCCAGTGGTCCTCCTATTGAGACAGAAATTCAAAAACATACTGTGTTAAGAGTAGATACTATTTATGACACATATGTTAAGAAAGACACAATCTTTGAACCAGTTTGGGTTGAAGAACCAGAACGATTTGTTGAATCGAGGGTGGAGGTAGTATATGTGGAACAACCACATGCATACTACGAACCGATCTTCCGTCCAGTTTTTATGCCAGTTTTTATGCCTTACATCGCACCACAGTGGGGTGGAGGCTATAACAATGTTTGTGTTAATAATAATAATTATTATAGTAGTAATACTGTAATAAATAATACAAATATTAATAATACTCGCATTGTTAATAATAGACGTGAAAGTGGCGGTCCTGTTGGTGTTCCTGGTCATGATGCAGGTAGTCCTGCCGGTGCTCCTGGTTTTCCAGCTGGTGCGCCAGGTGGTGTAGGGGGTCATCCTGCCGGTGCTCCTGGTTATGAGTCTGGTGATGGCGGCCCAAATGGTGCTGGAGGTTTTAGTGCTAGAGCTCAGAGTCAAACAATTGATTCTAGGGTTACCACCAAAAGTGCCTCGGTTTCTAATAGTAGTAGGAGGACATCAACAGTTTCTTCAAACAGAAGTTGGAGATCATCAAATACCTCATCAACTAATAGTGTAAACAGAAGCCGTAGCTCTAATTCTTTGGTTTCAAACCCAAGATCAACTTCTGGTCGCACTTCAGCAATTCAGACCAAATCCGCGAACACCTTTCAAAGAAATGTAAGCAGAACACCATCTTCTTATTCACAACGGAGCTCATCTACCCTAGGTAGATCCAGTCGAGTTGCGTCTACTCCTAATATTAGGAGTAGTAGTTATGGTGGTGGAATGCCTCGTTCTACTTTCTCTGGTGGTTCATCTATGAGGTCATTTGGAACATCGGGCATGTCTCGCTCGGGGGGTGGAGTTTCTCGTTCTATGTCATCTGGAGGAAGACGCTAATTTGTACTTTTTAAAAATTTATAGTAAGGTGATGGAAATAAATCTCCTTCACCTTACTTACTTTTTTAAGTCTTTAACCAAAATGGTTGAAGGTTTAAAATTGTAAGTTAAAAATTGCCATGTCGGTTAATTATTAAAATTATTATTAAAAAAATATGAAAAAAATACTTGTCGGAATTTTAAGTTTTGCCTTTCTGTTTGTTCTTGCAAACAGTCTTTCAGCTTCTTCTGTATGGAATGGAGCTTCAAATGACTGTCCAACCGTTGCAGTTGCAAACTATACAACCAACACTGGTTATGTAAACCCATGTTGGCCCCTAACTACAGTTAATGCTAATCCAGGGGATAGTGTGAATGTTAGAATTTATTATCATAATACTGGTACCCAAAATAATACCAACACCAGGGTTATTTTAAATGCGCCAACAGGCACATCAACTAGTCATTCTTTCTCTGGTCAGATTGTTTCTGATCAAGGAAGTATTTCTTTTGGGCCGGTTAGAATAAATACAACTAGTGGTTCAACTCTTTCTTGGGGTGGAACTCACTGGTTACCAAACCAAACTCAATCAGATGCTTCACTTTTATATGGACAAAGTGGTGCTGAAGTTTTAAGTGGTGGTTTGAAAATCGGAACTATTGCCCCTGGTTGGAACTCACAAGGGTCTATCGTTATTGCTTTTTCTGTCGTCGGTAAAGATACCCCTCCTGTAAATGTCCCAACTGGAACATTAACCCCAGCAACTAATTCTTGTAAAATCTCTTTAAACCAGAGTTCTTGTCAGATTAATTTTTCTTGGAATACCCAAAATCCAGTTGGAACTTCAGCTGTCACCCGTGATGGTGGTTCAACTGTAGCTACTGGCAATTCTGGTTCAAAAGCACTAACTGTTCCTTACAGTAGTGCAACTTTCAGACTTTATAACAATGCAATCGAGCTTGACTCAAAAACAGTTTCATCTTCTTGTACTTCAGGAACATCTTGGGATGGAGCAAAGTGTGCGGAAAATGTTAATCCAAATTATAGTTGTTCAGTTACAAATTTTACTGCCGGTGGATCGCTCTCTACAACCGTCTCTTCATGTAGTGCGGTAGATTTAGCGTGGACCACCTCAAACTGTAGCTATGTCAACATTACTAATGTTGGAAATAATTTACCGACCAATAGTAACCAAACTGTTTATCCAACAAGTTCAACAACCTATAAAATTACTGGATATGGTTCATCTGGAACTAGTCAATCAAGAACAGTTACAGTTAGTGTAACTCCAAATACAAACCCAAGTTATAGTTGTCTAATTTCTGATTTTAAAGCTAACGGTGATTTATTTACAACCATTGAATCAGGTGATTATGTTAACTTGTCTTGGGCAACTGAGAATTGTTATGACGTTAGTATTAGTCCTAATGTTGGAACCGGTTTAAATACTAATAGTAGTTATGCTGTATATCCAACAAACACAACAACTTATCGTTTAACTGCTAAAGGAACAACCGGTGCAAGTGTATATCGAACAGTTAAGGTAACAGTTGTTCCAAAAGTTGAAGAAAAATATTATTGTACAATTACTGATTTTGATGCAGATGACAACTACATCTCTTATGGAGAAGACACAAAATTAAGATGGGATACAGACAATTGTTATTCAGTTAGTATTTCAAATGTTGGGACAGTTTCAAGTTCTGGTAGTCGTTCTGTTTCACCTTCACGTACAACTAATTACACTCTAACTGCTTATGGCACAAATGGAGTTAGACAGACTAGGTCTCTTTATATAACAGTTGGTCCAGCCAATTATAACCCACCAGTTTATAATAATTGTACTATCAATAGTTTTACATCTAATCCTAATTACATAAACCAAGGGTCTGCTGTTACTCTTAATTGGAATACTTCTAATTGTAATTCAGTTAACATCTCTGGAGTTGGAAATGTTTCATCAAGTGGAAGTCGAATTGTTTATCCAACTGGGACAACAAACTATCTTTTAACTGCTTATGGAGATAATGGGCAGATGATAACTCGGTCAACCTCTGTTATTGTAAACTATACGCCTGTTGTTCCGCCTGTAACACCGCCTGTTTACAATTCTTGTGCGGTAACAACTGTAGCTACAAATATTTCTCAAAACCAAGCAACTCTAAATGGTCTAATAACAAATCCATCAGGTTACACGAATGCTTATTTTGAGTATGGAACAACAATTAATCTAGGTCAAAGAACACCAACTAGGTCTTATACTGGAAATACTTCCTTTAGTGAAACAATTTCTGGTTTATCAGCTAACACTATTTATTACTTCCGTTTTGTCGCTGATTGTCAGGGTGGATTAGGTCAAGGTTCACTTGAAGTATTTAGAACAATAAGCTCTCAGGTGGTAAGACCAATTATTGTTCAAGGAACAACTATTGTTGGCGCAAGTTCACCAATTATGCTTGAGATTGAAAATCGTTACGAAGCGATTGGTCGGGGTGATATCATTGATTACACTGTTACTTATAAAAATATTGGAAAAAGTACTCTTCTTAATCCAATCCTACAAGTTATTGCGCCCAAGGGAATTATATTTATTAATGCCTCAAAAGGAACCTATGCAGAGGACACTAGAACACTAACCGTTGATCTTGATAATCTTGCTCCTGGAGAAGAAGGAATTGTCTATGTTCAAGGTAGGGTTAATTCCTTGGCAGACAACAATGCTCAAATCGTTACAACAGCAATTTTGGTTTATACTAATACCAATAGTGCTCAAGAAAATGCAATTGCCTATGTGTTAAATATACCGAAAGGATTTTATACTAATTCTCTCGGAGCAGCCGCTTTCTTTGGTGGATTATACGGAATGAATCTTATCTGGTTACTATTAATAATAATTTTGATTTTGACAATAATCTTAATTATTCGTAGATATTTCTTCACTCCAGCAATAGTAGAAGTTCACCATCAAGATAAAAAATAAAAAACATAAAACCCCTGATAAAAATCGGGGGTTTTATGTTAAGATAAGTCTATGAAATCTTACAATCTTTCTGAAATTAAAAAAATAGCCCTTGAAGTAAAAGGAGTTATTGATAAAAAAAGTAACACAAAGGAAGCAACTATTGTAACTTTGTCTGGAGACCTTGGGGCAGGTAAAACAACCTTAACGAAAGAATTAGCCAAGACTTTAGGGGTTAGTGGGGATATAATTTCACCAACTTTTGTTATTATGAAGAAATATAAAACGAAAAACCTAAAATTTAAAAATCTAATTCATATTGATGCATATCGATTAAATAACTCTGAGGAATTGTTTAATTTAGGTTGGTCAGAAATAATTAAAGAAAAAAATAATCTAATAATCTTGGAATGGCCAGAGATAGTTGATGGTTGTTTAAAAGGTGGAGAAATTAAAGTTGTTTTAGGTCATCAAGACGAAAAGAACAGAACCTTAGAAATTTTGGTATAATTAAAGGGTGAAAAATAAACAAAAAAACAAGCTTGTTTTGCTTGATTCTCATGCTATTATTCATCGGGCTTATCACGCCTTACCTGAGTTTGTAAATTCAAAAGGAGAACCAACAGGAGCTTTGTATGGCTTAGCTTCCATGCTTTTTAAAATTATAACAGAGCTTAAGCCAGACTACATTATTGCTTGTTATGATTTACCCAAGAAGACATTTAGACATGAAGCTTATAAAGATTATAAGGCGGGTAGAGCAAAGGCAGATGAAAATCTGATTAGTCAACTAAAAAGCTCTCGAGATTTTTTTAAGGCACTCTCTATTCCAATTTATGAAGCTCCAGGATTTGAAGCTGATGATTTACTTGGAACTATTGCTGAACAAACTAAAAAACAGAAAGACCTAGAAATAATAATAGCTTCAGGTGACATGGATACTTTACAGCTCGTTGATAATGAGAGAGTTTTTGTTTATACCTTAAAGAAGGGGATTAACGATACTATTTTATATGATGAGAAAAAAGTTATAGAGCGTTTTGGTTTTAAGCCAGAGTATTTACCAGATTACAAAGGATTACGCGGTGACCCTTCAGACAATATTATTGGAATTAAGGGGATTGGAGAAAAAACAGCCACTACTTTAATCTGTGAATATGGTTCAATCGAGAAAATGTATAAAAATCTCAGAAAAGATGATCAAAAAATTAAAAAATTAGGAATAACTGATCGAGTTTTAGGTTTACTCAAAGAAGGAGAAGAAGAAGCCATCTTTTCTAAAACCTTAGCCACAATTCGTCGCGATGCTCCAATTTCTTTTGAAATTCCCAAAACAAAATGGAAAGAAGAAGTTAAGAAAGAAGAAGTCGTTGATTTTTTTAGAGAGATGGATTTCAGAAGTCTCCAAGGTCGGTTTAGTAATTTGTTTGATGATGAAGATAAGTCAAATCAAGACAAAAAAACAGAAGAAAAAGAAATAGTTTCAAGTGAGCTAGATAGTGAAGAAAATCAATTAAAAATTTCAAAAGCTAAGATTGCTTTTTGGTTATTAAATTCTGAAAAAACAAACCCAGACATTAAAGAAGTTGTTGATTATAAGGGTAGTAAAAGCTTAGACGAATCTTTGGAAAAATTAGAAAAAGATATAATCAAGGAGGATCTTGATTATGTTTATAAAAATATTGAAATCCCAATTATTCCAATAATTAAAGAGATGGAAGATATCGGTATTTTGATAGATAAAAATTATTTAAATAAATTGTCTAAAGAATATCATGAAAGTTTAAGTAAACTTGAAGGTGAAATTTGGCAGATGACTAAAGAAGAGTTTAATATTAATTCACCCAAACAGCTAAGTGAAATAATTTTTGGAAAACTCAATCTTTCTGTAAAGGGTATAAAAAAAAGTGCTGGCGGAGCATTATCAACCAGAGAAAGTGAACTTGAGAAACTACGCAACCTACACCCTGTTATTGGAAAAGTATTGGAGTATCGTGAGTTGCAAAAACTACTTTCAACTTATATTGATACGATTCCAGACTTGATTCAAAAAGACGGAAGACTTCACGCAAGTTTTATTCAGACAGGAACAACGACAGGTAGATTTTCTTCTAATAATCCTAATTTGCAAAACATTCCAATTAAAACAGAAAAAGGTAAAAAAATAAGAAACGCCTTTATTGCCCCAAAGGGAAAAATGTTAGTATCTTTTGATTATTCTCAGGTTGAACTTCGAGTTGCGGCACTTTTGAGTCAAGATAATTACTTTATTAAAGTCTTTAAAGAAGGCAAAGATATTCACTCAGCCGTAGCCATGAGAGTCTTTGGTGTTTCTGAAGATGAGGTTACTCATGATATGCGCCGTCGGGCAAAAGTTATTAACTTCGGTATTTTATATGGAATGGGGGTTAATGCCTTAAGACAAAATCTCGGAACTGATCGAAAAGAAGCGCAAACATTTTATGATAATTATTTTGCCGAGTTTCCAACAATTGCAGCTTATCTTGAATCAATTAAAGACTTTGCTAAAAAGAATGGCTACACAGAAACTCTCTTTGGTCGCAAAAGGTACTTCCCCGGAATCAAATCCCCATTACCTTATATTAGAGCGATGGCAGAAAGAATGGCTGTAAATGCTCCAATTCAAGGGACAGCAACTGCGGACATTATTAAAATAGGAATGAAAAAGGTTGATGAAGAGTTGACGAAAGCGAGTCTCAAGAAAGATGTTAAGCTAATCTTACAAGTTCACGATGAATTAATTTATGAAATAGAAGAAGAGAAAGTAAATCAGGCAACAGAAATAATTAAAAAAACACTAAAAGATGTTATTCCTAGGGAGTTTTTAAACAACCTAGACCCTGTTTCATTAGAGGTTTCTTGTGATGTTGGTAAAAATTGGGGAGGCTTAAAATAGTGGTCTAAGATATTCTTTGGTGGTAGAATTAGTATGTTGGGTTTAAGTAATTCTAATTTAAATTATGGAAACAAAAACGAACACAGAAAATCAAAAATTAAGCCAAAAAGGCAAAATTCACTTTGTTTTATCACATTCTTATATTGTGTTCCTTTTTGCCGTTGTTTTAGGTGTTGTTATTGATATTATTATTCCCTTAAATATTTTCTCTGGGGAAATTTATCAAACGATTGGTTTAATGATGATAATTTTAGGTTCCGCTCTTATTTATTGGGCTCAATCAACGTCAAGCCCACAAAAAAATAAAACAGGATTTGAAAATGGACCATATAAATATTTTAAAAGTCCTACCCATATCGGTTTGTTTGTTATGACTTTAGGGCTTGGTCTTCTTATTAATTCACCCTTCTCTGTTTTTTTTACAGTTTTAGCCGGGTTTATTGCTAAGCTACTTTTTCTTAAAAGACAAGAAAAAATTTTAGAAGAGAAGTATGGCGATGATTATAGAAATTATAAAAATAGGACAAAAAAGTAAATATGCTTTATGTTTTAGTTGGAAACGATACAGCCAAAAAGAATTCTTTTGTAAAAGAGATAACTCAAAACCGAGAGATTATTTTTTTTTCTACGGATAAGCTTTCAAAAGAAACAATTTTAAACTACGCCCAAAGTGTCAGTTTGTTTGGTTTATCACAAGTAGTTATAGCTGATAACCTTATCGGGTCTAAAGAAGTTTCTTTTTCTAAAGAGGAAATAGGTTTGTTAAAACAATCAGGAACAATTTTTATCTTTTTAGAAGACAAGATTCTTGCAGTTGATAAAACTAAATATAGTAAGTTTGCTGAAATAAAGAGTTTCGATAAAAAGGAAGAAAAGGTAACACCCCAAATAGATGTTTTTGCAATTACAAATTCTTTTGAAAGAAAAGACAAAATAAAGACATGGCTTTTATATCGTCAGGCGATTGATGGTGGAATAGAGCCAGAAGCTATTTCGGGGGTTATTTTTTGGAAAATAAAAATGATGATTTTAAATGGAGGTCGTTTTTTTAAAGAAGAAGAGTTAAAGAAGCAAGCTTCGGAAATTGTTTCTCTTCATCATAGAGCTCATCGAGGCGAAGTTGATTTTGTTGCTGGTTTAGAGCAATTTATTCTTTCTTCCTTAAGTTAAAAATGTTACAATATAAGCATGGAAGCAATACTTAATTCAGAGATATTCTTTTTTATAACTTCTATTTTTGTTGTTATTCTAACCATAGTTTTAATTATTTGTGGTTTTTATTTAATCAGAATAATGAGAAACTTTTCTCATATTTCTGATCAACTTAAAAAAACAGTTGACGGAACAGTTTCTTCTCTTGAAGAAGTAGGGGATAGTATTAAAGAAA
This sequence comes from Minisyncoccota bacterium, assembly GCA_028696935.1. The sequence continues at coordinate 8,266 of JAQVGE010000029.1, forward strand.
GTTCAATTTTTAATTTCTTCTTTGGTAAAAAGAAGAGAAAAAGTAGTAAGAGTTAATTATTATTAATTTAAATATAATTTACATATGAAAAATACAAAAAATCAAAAAAAAGATAAGGGGTTAAGTAAAGGACAAGCCGTTGGAATAGGAGTTGGTGTTGCTGCCGCTTCTCTTGCCGCCTATGTTTTATTTGGTCCTGACGCTAAGAAAAATAGAAAAAAAATAAAAGGTTGGGCTGTTAAAATGAAAGGAGAAATCATTGAAAAATTAGAAGATGCTAAAGAGATAACTGAACCGGTTTATCATGAGATTGTTGATAAAATTAAAGATAAATATGCAAAAATTAAAGGGATAGATCAAGGTGATATAGAGGAAGTCACAAAAGAGGTCAAGAAACACTGGAAATCTATGATAAAAGATATTAAACCAAAAGCAAAGTCAAAAACTCAGAGTAAAAAAAAGAAGTAAAATTTTTAAAACACTCCGATGGGGTGTTTTAAAAAGGAAAAAGGAAAAAAGAAAAGGCTTGGAAGTTGAATCTCAAATTTTGAGAACCAGCTTCCAAGCCTTTTAGCTTTTAAAGTTGCATTTTATTATTTTTAAAAATGCAGACGAATGTACAATATTTATGACAATAATTATTTCTTATTTTAAAACCCTTTAAAATGAAGGGGGACATTTGAATATTATTGGTTTAAATGAACTTGCTTATATTATAACCCTAAATTTAACTACTAGCAAAAATAAGTGTGGATAACTTCTAAAAACTGTGGATAAAAGACCCAAGATGTTGATTTTATTGAGTAAATATGGTATTTTTTATAAGTTATTATTTTTATAACCGTAGTTGTTTTAATCTTACTAATATATCCGCCCGTAGCTGTTTTGGTAGGCCCAAAGATTAAAAAATATTTAGAATTTAGTTAATTGATAAATTTATATCCGCCCGTAGCTCAGATGGTAGAGCAGCTCCCTTTTAAGGAGATGGTCGTAGGTTCGATTCCTACCGGGCGGACAAATAATAAGAATAAATAAAGATATTTTGAGTTTTTAGAATCAAAAACTCTTTTTCTACGACCACTTCCATTTGGAAACAGGTCATAACGACTAAATTTCATAAATAAATTACAATCGATTTTTATGGACATAAAAATATTATTAGAGAGTTTTTGTGATTATCTTTTATCAATAAAAGGGTACTCAAAAGATACAATAAGGAGGTATCGCACAGTTGTTTGGCATTATTGCAAAATGATGCATATAGAAGAAATTGAGAAAGTGACTGACGACAATGTTCGTGAGATGTTTTATG
>JAQVGE010000001.1 GCA_028696935.1 Minisyncoccota bacterium
CCATGATATAGAAGTGAATACACAAGAACAACTATTAGGGAAGAATATCTTCGGAAGACAAAAGAAAAAAGTTTCAATTGAATATGAAAAACTGAAAGAGCTTGAGTTTGCTGCAGAAGAGGCAAAAAGAATGAAAGCAAAAGAAGAAAATGTGCTTCAGAGGGAATACAATATTAATTACAGGACTAAAGAGTTAGAGGAGTCTAAACAAGAATTGGATGCCAAAATCGAAAGATTTAAGGAAAAAGAAAATAAAATTGATGACTATATTAATGAGATGGCTGGACGGATATTTTATAAGGAATACAGAAAAGATAAAAAAGAAATGGAAGCTTTAAAGAATTTTGTGAAGGGATGTAATTTTGATAGTGGGAAAAATATTCTAGAATGTTTTGAGAAAGAGCAAAAAAGAGAAAGAGAAGAAGATGAATGTTATCGTAGATAGCAAATTATGGGGAATCCCTAGGATTGGAGTAACAGTCCTGGGGATTTTTTATGTTCGGAGTTAAATAACAAGGAATAGAGTGTAAGAGTGCAAAATGAAACAAGAAGTGGCAATTGTATTTATAAAGTCAAGCAATTATTTGATTAAATTTATCCTGCTTCATGATAGATGATTTTTTCAATAGTATATACTGCTTGAGCTAATCTGCACTATTCCTAACTCTCTAGAATTTCAAACGGAATTGCATCTTCAATATACTTCAATTCTATTCTTGTATTTTCAGAGAACTGATATAAAATCCAATGAATATGCTGATAGATATATAAAAATATGGTAAAATATCATAGCAAGTTTTGTATAATATGAGCAGTTCTTTATAACATAACAGAACTACTTATTTTTAATATAACATTTGAAGGAGACAAGAGTATGATTAATCAGGGAAATTTAAAAAAAATTGTAGATGCATACAAGAGTGTATTTGCTAACAGATGGAAAGATGAAAATTTTAAATGGTCAGCAATTAAATGGTTTCAGGAGCATTGGGATATTCATGCAGACAATTTTGCTGAAATGTTTGCAGAGGCAACAGATACAAAAAAAACTTATGGTTTATTAAATTCCATGAATAACTTCCCCCAGAGAATGATTATAGAATTTGCAAAAGTAGATGAGGAAGCTGTTCGTGCTATGTTTATAAATCTTTATGATGAAAAGAAAGACCTAGCGGAGCGTGTAGAGAAGTTTCAAGCAAATGCAGAACAGATACGAACAAAACATGATCCGGGAACATGGCAACAGCATTATCAGAGGCCCATGGCAATTACTGTATATCTTTGGCTAAGATATCCAGAGAAGTACTATATTTATAAATATTCAGTTTGTAAAGCAACTGCATTAGCGTTACAAAGTGATTTTGTTCCAAAGAAAGGACATACAGCAGAAAATCTAGATGGGAATGAGAATCTATTTAATGAAATAAAAGAATACATTAACAATGATAATGAACTTAATGGTATGTATCGTGCAGCACTTTCTGAAGAATTTTATCAGGATTTCACAATGAGAAATATTGCATTTGATATTGGATTTTACATTGCAAATTCGTATGCAGATAGCAATAATCAGTCAGAATGGTATCCAAGTGATTATAAACCGAATATTTCTGAAAAACAATGGATAGAGCTTTTGGAGGACGAATCAGTATTCACGATGTGGAGTCTCCAAATCATAAAACGTATGAAAGATTATGGTGGAATGGCTACAAGTACACAGCTTTCCATTAAATATGGGGAAACAACGCACTTTTATACTACAGGCTCAGAAACACTAGCTAAGAGAGTACAGGAGAAAACAGGATGTAATTGCTTTGTTGACGGCAATGGGAACGAAAGATATTGGCCAATTCTTTACGTAGGGAAAGGTTCTAAAGATGACAATGGCAGTTATGTATGGAAATTACGAGATGAACTATCTATTGCAATCAACCAGATGGATTTGAGTGAAGTAGAATTATTTGCAGATGGTGAGGAAAGAAATATGAATTACTGGTGGCTAAATGCAAACCCTAAAATCTGGAGTTTTTCTGAGATCGAAGTGGGTGAAACACAGAGTTATACAATGTACAATGATAATGGAAATAAGAGAAGAATATTTCAAAATTTCCTCGATGCAAAAGAAGGGGATATTATCATTGGATATGAGTCCAATCCAGTAAAACAGGTAGTTGCTATCTGCAAAATCACAAAAGAAAATGATGGTGAAAATCTCTATTTTGAAAAAACAGAAGGTCTGGGATGCCCAATTGATTACCAGACACTGAAAGAGTCACCAGAGTTGGAAAAGATGGAGTACTTTACGAATTCTCAAGGAAGTTTATTTAAACTGACAAAAGGTGAGTTCGATTTTATATTAGATACCATTCGTGAAGAGAACCCAGTTACTACTGAAGCAAATTATGAAAAGTATTCTAAGGAAGATTTTTTATCTGAAGTATACATGACATCAGAACAGTATGATACGTTATATAGATTACTATTAAATAAACAGAATCTCATTTTACAGGGAGCACCAGGTGTTGGAAAGACATTTGCGGCGAAGAGACTTGTATATTCTATTATGGGTAAAAAGGATGAATCGAGAGTAGAATTTGTTCAATTCCATCAGAATTATTCTTATGAAGATTTTGTAATGGGTTATCGACCACAGGGAGATGGATTTGAATTACAGTATGGTATTTTCTATCGTTTTTGTCAGAAAGCAGCCAATAAACCAGATGAACCATATTTTTTTATTATCGATGAAATTAATCGAGGTAATATGAGTAAAATTTTTGGAGAACTGCTGATGCTAATCGAAAAGGATTACAGAGGAACAAAGATGACTCTTGCATACAATGGAATGCCTTTCTCTGTTCCAAAGAACCTATATTTAATTGGAATGATGAATACAGCTGATAGAAGTCTTGCTATGATTGATTATGCATTAAGAAGAAGATTTAGTTTCTTCGAAATGGTACCTGGATATCTCTCAGATGGATTTTTGAGATATAAGAATGAATTAGATAATGATACATTTTCTTTATTGATTGATAATGTAATGAATCTGAATAAAGAGATTGCAAGCGATAGTGCATTAGGAACTGGATTTTGCATAGGACACAGTTATTTTTGTGGAATGAGATGCTGCACTGAAGATTGGATTGAAACAGTTGTAGAATATGATATTTTACCAATGTTAAAGGAGTATTGGTTTGATGAGCCAGTAAAAGTCCAAAAGTGGGTAAATATTTTAAGGAGCGTTTTCAATGATTAACGACAAAGGCATATTGATTAAGAATATTTATTATATGCTTTCCTATGCATTTCAAGTGTTGCGACAAAATAATTACGAAGAAGTAGAAGCAGAAGATTTTGAAAATGTTTTTGATATGTTAGCAGCAATATTGAATAAAGGAGTGTCGCAACAGCTGAAAAAGGGATTATACCGTGAATATGTAAATCAGCACGACGATCTGATTGCATTAAGAGGTAAAGTGAGTATCAAAGAAACAATCCGAAATAAAATGACGCATAAGCAAGTAATGGCGTGTGAGTATGATGAGCTTTCTGAAAATAATATGCTCAATCAAATTATCAAGACGGCATCCATAATTTTACTTGCACAGAAAAGTGTTTCTGAGAAGCAAAAGAAACATATTAGAAAGAACATGCTGTTTTTCTCTAATGTGAATAAAATAGAATCCAATGCTATTAGTTGGAATCGGATTCGATATCAAAGAAACAACCAGAATTATAGGATGTTGATGAATATTAGTTACTTAATTATTGATAGCATGATTTTATCAACACAGACAGGGGAATATAAATTACCATCATTTTTAGATGAACAAAAGATGTGTAGACTATATGAAAAGTTTATTCTGGAGTATTATCGATATCATCACCCTGAAGTTCATGCAAATCCGATTCAGATACCATGGAACTTGGACGATGGAATTGTGGAGTTTCTTCCTGTTATGCAGACAGATATCACGCTGAAGTATAAAGGGAAGGTTCTGATTATTGATGCAAAATATTATGCTTATACTATGCAGATGCAATATGATGTACAGACTTTGCATTCCAACAACCTTTACCAGATATTTACTTATGTTAAGAATATGGACAAGGAAAATACAGGTGATGTTATAGGAATGCTGTTGTATGCAAAAACATTAGAACAGGTTACACCAAATAATGAGTTCTCTATGAGTGGAAATAAGATAATGGTAAAGACACTTGATTTGAATATATCATTTTCATATATTGCTGAACAATTGGATGAAATTCGAAAGGTACTTAACTTAGCGTAAGCGTAGAAGCAGTTAGGAGTACGTAAGAAAAGTAGCTTTAAGATTTTATGCAGACATGCCTAACTATTAGGACAATACATATTAGAGAGGATGTAATCTTTGTGGCTAGTAACGAAAGAATAGCAAGCGTTCAAAAGTGGATAGATAGCAAGTTTGAAATAGCAGATAATATTGAGGACAATTCATTAAAGGTAATTGGTTATTTTACAATCATAGATTCGTTAGCACAAAATGTTAACGGATATAAATGGAAAGGTGCTTCGGACGCATTTTGTAAATTTGTATGTATGTATCAGAATAAGTATGATTTTTTAGGAGATATTGATCCTGTAACCTTGTATTATGATTTGGGAAATAACCTTTTTCAAGACATTGATGTGGTAGACTATTTAGATGATGGCAGTGTGTACTATCCAGAGAATATACTTACTAACATGAACTTGAAAAGAATTATTGCAAGAGCAAAAGATAATGGTAAAAACAAGATAATTGCCAAGCATTCATATATCCGATTATTATATCAGCTTAGGAACAAATTAGTTCACGAATTCTCGGTGATTGGGGAGCCTATGGATTGGACTGAGGATTCATTACCTTTTTATAATTCTGTAGATAGATTATTCGGAGAAAATGAAATGAAATCTAATCCTAAGAAAAGAATCTGGCAGCTGACCTTTCCAACAAAATTCATACGAGAATTACTATATAATGCAATTGATAATTACTTTATTGAATGTATAAAAGAACAGAAAGATCCATATAATAACAATAATATACTAAGGTCGATGTATCTTGCATGGTATGATTAAATATTTATAAGTTATATTCTGCTCATTTATCGAGAGATCATTTTGGAACAGATAAGACTATGGTAGGTTGTATTTGTAAGAAAATGCACAATGGAAAAGAGCAGAAAACATATCGTAATAAGTGGTTTAATTTTAGGCAGTCTTTTAATCGGAATTGATTTTGTTTATCATAGAATGAAGTAATTAACCGTATATAAGATGGAGTTGAAATTTTAAGGTGTAGAATGGGGGAATAGAGGTGTTTTCAATGGAGGGTGCAATAGGTATTCTGAATAATTTGACAGGATTACTTGGTACAGGATTTGCAATATATGATTTCTTTAAAGACAAGAAGAATGATTTTAACGCCGAAATGATATTAGCAATACAAAAAAAGTCAGAAAAGGCTTATGAGTATTATTGTGAGATACGTAAATATAAAGCAAATTTCATTGGTCAGCCAATAAAATCAGATGTTATTAATTATTGGGAATCTTGCTTAAGGCGAAATATGCTACCTTCAGTAGAAGATATTGTAGCATGTGAAATTGCAGACAGAGAAGAGGCACAATTGTTATTCTGTTTATTAGTTGAATCATGGATTGAGTCTCCTGTATACATTCAATGGATAAATTGTCTTATAACAACTAAAACATCTTTAGAAATAAGCAAACAGTTGTCATACATTTTAGAAGAAGTTAATTTAATCAGGTCTATTCCAGAAAAAATTGAAGATAGTTTGACATCTAGTGGATTGGTAACATGTATAACTAAAGAACGTATTACTAAGGCACAAGAAGATTGCACTCAAAAAGATATTAAACATTATTTTACAGTGGATAATCGTTTTGAGACCATGTTGAGAGTGATTTCATCTAAAAAAGATATTCCTCATGAAGAAGCTTTAAAACAGCTATTATATTTATTAGAAAATGAAAAAAATGTAATAATTTCAGGAAATGGGGGACAAGGAAAGACAAGTTTAATGCTAAGCGCAGCAATACAGATGACATATAAAGGGTATATAGTATTATGGATGAGTTTATCTGCTAATTATATGATAAGTGAGCAAAAGGCAGGACTTTTTTTTGATACCATCTCTAACTGTATACCAAAATACAAAAAAATTATTTTGTGCATTGATAATCCGTTTGAGGGAGTCAAGTCATTTATAAATTTACGAGAGAGATGGCCTTCTAATTTAAATATTCAAATAATAATGGCAGAGCGATTGAATCGCTTGTCTTTGTTGGCAGATGTTGAGAATGATGCATTATTGTATTGGTTTGATAAAGCAAAAATGGTGATATTACAAGGAATTAGTGAGTTGACTTCTGCATACTCATTAAAAAACTATGAAACTTTTCCGTTTGCTGAATCGGCTGTAAGAAGAAATGAAATATTAAAGAAAGCAATTTCCGAATTTACTTTTTCTGAGAAAGAGAATGAAATTACTAATGAAGTGGGCTTTTTAGTTGAAAGTGTGATAAAAAAATATACACACCCTAAAGTATCATTGGTAGAGACAATTTATAGTGTTGCTTTTGAACTACAGAGTCAGATATCGAAGTCTAGTAAAATCAAATTGGACTGGAACGAATGGGGAGATTTTATTAGAAGAGAATTTAAAAATCTTGAAAATGAATCGGATATAGGTTTGTATTCCTATATTGCAGCTTCCAAATATTTTGGTATAGCACTTCCAGTTTCAACTTATTGTCGCTTTTATGAGCTTTTAGATATAAAATTTAAAAATCGCTTAAAAGAGCGTATGATAGGTTTACACGTTGAACCTATTATTTATAATCAAAGTGCTGATACAATACAACCAAAACATGATGTTATTGCAGAGTTATTTTTTCGGTTTAACAAGGGAAAAGTCAATATTAATGAGACCATGATTTCTATGGTAGGTATAATGGATGAAAATGAGTTGGAACTATTGTTAAGTCACATGGTAGATAAAGGAAGCATAAATAATAGAATAAATCAGACTATTGGCGAGTTAGATTATTGGACATATTTTGATACTATTTATAAAAGAATAGAAAAAGAAAAATTGGTATTAGCAGGAAAAAGCAAGGTATATCTTTGCTTAGGGTTTTTGTGGGCAAATACAAATATGAATTCGAAAGAAAATATAGTAAAAGTTGAAGAGGTATTAAACAAGTATGCGCCAAAAGTTGATGGAAATATATTGACAGAAATTCTATACACAGAATGGGGAATATGGGCAAATAGAATTGTAAAAAATAATGCGCTTGCAGAAAAAAAATTGAGAATAGTTGTAGAAATGAATAATAGAGCTATACAATCACGAACGGAATTAGGCAGAGTGTTGTCAGAACAGAAGGGACGAGAGTTAGATGCTGAAAAATATTTCATTGAGGCAATTAAAATTGATCCTTTAAATCTGCCACCGCGGACAGAATTAGGTAAATTATTGTCAAAACAAAATGGGAGAGAAGAAGAAGCAGAAAAATATCTGTTAGAAGTTTTAAGAATAGATCATTTGAACATTATGGCAAGGACGGAATTAGGGAAGCTATTATCAAAACAAAAGCATCGAGAAATACAAGCTGAAAAGTACCTGTTAGAAGTTTTAGAAATAGATCCATTCAACATTATGGCAAGAACGGAGTTGGGTAGGCTATTATCAGCACAAAAAGATCGAGAAAAAGAAGCAGAAAGATATTTGTTAGAAGTTCTAGAAATAGATTCATTTAATTTTATGGCCAGGACAGAGTTAGGTAGGCTGTTTTCAAAACAAAAGGATAGAGAGAAAGAAGCAGAAAAATTTTTATTAGAAGCCATTAAAATTAACCCTGTAAATGTACCCACATTTACGGAATTAGGAAGGTTGTTATCAAAACAAAAAAGTCGAAATAAGGATGCTGAAAAATACTTATTAAAGGCAATAGAAATAGATCCAGCCAATTTACATCCGCGCACAGAATTAGGAATATTGTTATCAAAACAAAGAGGGCAAGAAGCAAGAGCTGAAAAATATTTGCTTGAGGTTATAAAAATAAATCCAATGGATATAATAGCACGGACCGAACTAGGTAGGCTATTAACAAAACAGAAGGGTAGAGAAGAAGAAGCAGAGAAGCATTTATTAGAAGCAATCAGAATAGATCCGAGTAATTCTATAGCACGTACGGAATTAGGAAGGCATTTATCAAAACAACGGAGACGTGCAAGAGAAGCAGAAAAATACTTGTTAGAAGTTTTAGAAATAGAGCCCCAGAATGTTATTGCGAGGACAGATTTAGGACGGTTATGGTCGAAGCAAAAAGATCGAGAAGGGGATGCGGAAAAACTATTGATAGAAGTTTTAATAATAGAACCCAAAAGCATTATAGCTCGGATAGAATTAGGAAGGTTGTTGTCAAAACAGAAGGGCAGGGAAAAAGAAGCAGAGGAATATTTGTTAGAAGCAATCAAAATAGATCCAATGAATTTACCCCCACATACTGAATTAGGGAGATTGCTCTCGAGACAGGAGGGTCGTGAAGCAGAAGCAGAAAAGTATTTGTTAGAAGCAATCAAAATAGATCCAATGAATTTACCCCCACATACTGAATTAGGGAGATTGCTTTCAAGACAGGAGGGTCGAGAAGCAGAGGCAGAAAAATATTTATTGAAAGCGATCAAATTAGATCCAATGAATGTACCCCCACATACTGAATTAGGTAAATTATTATCAAGGCAGAAAGGGAGAGAAGCTGAGGCAGAAAAATATTTTTTGGAAAATATTAAATTAGATCCACATAATGTTATTTCACATATAGAGTTAGGCAGACTTTTAACAAAACAAAATGGAAGGGAAGCTGAGGCGGAAAAATACTTGTTAGAAGCAATCAAAACTGCTCCGTTAAATTTATATGCACGAACTTCATTAGGTAACTTGTATGAAACATATGACAGGAAAAAGGCTTTAAAAGTATATCAAGAAATTTGTGTAATTGATCCAAATAATAGATATGGATTGAACGGATTAAAAAGATTAAATGAGAATATATTACATTAACTTTTCGTTGGTTAATAGCTAATAAACGTATAAACCAAGGAAATTCTGAACCTTCTCATTATCATAATTGTCATATCAAAGTATATGAAGAAGAGCGTACTGATATATAAAGTAAGAAATTTAAACTGAGAAGTTTGGAAAACAAGGGGTTTTAGGAATTTTGATAAATTGCAGAGTGGTGGAATTCCATAGAATGATTACTTATGAAAACTGATTTACAAATTAGAAGTCGCATTGTTGTAGAGATAGAAATATTTATATGTAGGTTGTAGAGATAGAAATTGTTGTAATTTTTATCAAAAGAATGCTTTATTAATTGATTTATGGTAAAATATTAACAGTGTTTTGAATTGGACTGGATAATGCATTATTAATATTACTTGCAAAAGACTGTTACTAAGGCAAAATTAGTAGGCTCCATTTTGAAATTGTACTGATTCTACCGCAACTAAGCCATTTTGAGTAATGTATAATCACAGCCAAGGGTATCTTTGGCTGTTTTTTTATGCGAGTACACACTTTTGGACACATAAAAGTAAATAATGAAATTAGTTTAAGCGCATAAATCTTATAAATAAAATAGTTTTTATTTGTGATTTAAAATTTAAAAAATATTATAAAAGGGGAATTATAATGATTACATCAGATGAAATCAAAAAAAGATTGTGGGATGGTGCAAATGAACTTCGTGGGTCAATGGATGCAAGCAGGTATAAAGACTATATGCTTGGATTAATGTTCTATAAGTTCTTAAGTGATAAAACTCTGGAAACTTTCAAAATGACAGCTGGATTAGGACAAATATCCGATACTGACTTAGTGAATGAATTTACAAAGGCAAAAGTAGAATATGGTGATTCCCTATTTAAAATGATTCAAGATGTATTGGGTTATTATGTTAAACCTGAGTATTTATATCAGACCTGGTTAAAAGATATTAATTCAGGCGACTTTGAAGTGCAAAAAGTAACGGATAGCTTAAATAATTTTGAACGATCCATTGCAATAGCAGAAGGTGCTGCTGACTTTAAAGGATTATTTTCAAGTTCAACACTAGATTTAACAGATACAGCACTTGGAAGTAGTCTTAATGACAGAAGTAAAAATATTAAAGCACTTATTTTGCTATTTGCCGATCTCAACATGGTGGCACTCCAAAAAGGCGATGTTTTAGGAGACGCATATGAATACTTGATTGGCCAGTTTGCTATGGAGTCGGGTAAGAAGGCTGGAGAATTCTATACACCAAGACAAGTAAGTGAAGTTATGGCACAGATTGTTTCAAAAAGTTCTGAAATTAAATCAATTTATGATCCGACAGTAGGTTCGGGTTCTTTGTTATTAACGGTCAAAAAGCATTTATCCGAAGATGTTCAGAAAAGCTTGGAATACTATGGTCAGGAAAAAAACACAGCTACTTATAACCTAACCAGAATGAACTTATTATTACATGGTGTTCGTCCAGAAAAGATGACAATAAAGAATGGAGATACCCTATCTCAAGATTGGCCAGAAGATCCACTTCGTCCAAATGAAGGGGTTCAGTTTGACGCCGTCGTCATGAACCCACCGTATTCAGCAAAAAACTGGAATAAAGAAGGTTTAAAGGTAAGCGATCCACGTTTTGAAATAGCTGGTACATTACCACCAGATTCCAAGGGAGATTTTGCGTTTCTTTTACATGGACTTTTTCATTTGGGACCAAACGGTACCATGGCGATCGTGCTGCCTCATGGTGTTTTATTTAGAGGATCCTCAGAAGGAGACATCAGACAAAGATTACTAGAGAAAAACCATATTGATACAATTATAGGGCTTCCGGCTAACCTGTTTACAAATACAGGAATTCCTGTTGTTGTCTTGATATTAAAGAAAAACCGTAAATTAGGAGACCCAGTTTTATTAATAGATGCATCACACGACTTTGTAAAAGTGGGAAAACAGAATGTTCTCTTAGAAAAAGATATTGCAAGAATTGTAGATACTTATGTTGAAAGAAGAGAAGAAAAAGGATATAGCCATTTAGCATCAAGGGATGAGATTCTTAAAAATGATTACAATCTTAATATTCCACGCTATGTTGAATCGGTTGATGATGAAATTGCACATGATGTGGATGCACATTTGTATGGTGGAATTCCGGAATGCAATATTGATGAATTAAAAGTTCTTAAATCGATCGTTCCCAATATTCTGGCAGATTCATTAAAAGAAAAAAGAAGTGGATATGTAGAACTGGTTAAATCAATTGATGAGATTTCAGAAATTGTGTTGAAGGATGAGAGAATCAAAACAATTTCAAATGAACTCGAAATAAAGATAAAAGAGTATATAAATCATTATTGGGATATTCTTAAAAATCTTGATGAATCAGTCGATCTTAAAGTTCTGATGGAAGAAATGCTTATTAAAGTTAAAGAGATTTTATCTGCATACAAGTATGTGGATGCATATGACGGATTCCAGGTTGTAGCAGAGATCTGGAAAAATTCTTTGACACATGATGCGGAGATCATTGCTTTAAATGATTTCTATACATTAGGTAGAACACGAGAACCAAACATGGTTAAAAAAGGAACTGGAGATAAAAAGCGAGAAGAACAAGATGGCTGGGTAGGAAGTCTCGTTCCATGTGAACTGATTGAGATACACTTGTATAAAGATGAGCGTAAAACTATTGAAGACAAAAAAGCTATGGTACTGGAATATGAAGCGGAATTAACAGAATTAATTGAAGCTACAACTGATGAAGATAGTGTGGAAGCAAATGTGCTGGGTGAGTTATTAAATGAATCTGGAGAGGCATTTGATGGAAGTAAAATAAAATCTGAAATAAAGAAGTATAAAAAAGGATCAATAGAGTTTGATCTGATTAACAAAGTTGAGAAGCTACTGTCAAGTAAAGCATCAGTTTCAAAAGAAATTAAATTGGATGAGAAGGAATTGAAGGATGCAATTCAGGAGAGAATACTCACTTTAACAAATGAAGAAATTGACAGCCTGGTTTATGAGAAATGGTTTGGAAACACGGTTAGCCATGTAGTGGGTTTAGTTGAAAGCCCATTAAAGAAAGAACTTGATTTATTAAGGAAACTGGATGATCGATATTCAGATACATTGTCAAAGCTTGATGAAGTAAGCCGAGAATTGGAAGCTGCATTTGAGAAATTAATGAGTGAATTGGTGGTAGGATAATGAATACAAATAGTAAACTAGTACCTAAAAGACGATTTAAAGAGTTTATAAATGCTAACGCTTGGGAACAGCGTAAGTTAATCGAAATGTTGATCCAACCGATTACAGATGGTCCACATGAAACACCAGAACTTGTAGATGAGGGAATACCCTTTATTTCAGTTGATGCGATTGTAGATAATCGAATTGAATTTTCGAGAAGACGAGGATTTATTACAGAAAAATACCATGAACAGTGTTGCAAAAAATATAATCCACAGTTTAATGATGTTTATCTTGTAAAATCAGGTTCAACAGTTGGGAAAACAGCGATTGTTGAGACCTATGATAGATTTAATATCTGGTCACCACTTGCTGCTATGAGGTGTGGTGACAGGTCGGACCCATATTTTTTGTATCATATGATTCAGACAAAGCAACTGCAGACTCAGGTTTTTGATAAATGCTCTCATGGAACTCAACCTAATCTAAGTATGAGGCAACTAGAAAAATTTGATGTGAATGTACCCAATATTGAAGAACAAAATAAAATCGGCCAATATTTCACCTATCTTGACAACCTTATCACCCTTTATCAGCGTAAGTTAGAGAAGTTGAAGTCAATGAAGGCAGCATATTTAACAGAAATGTTTCCACAAGAAGGAGAAAGTGTACCAAAAAGAAGATTTGCTGGATTTACTGACGCTTGGGAACAGCGTAAGGTTTCCGAAATTACTAAATTTCATAAGCAGGGATATTATACAAAAGAGGATTACGGTGATAACAAAAAATATTTTTTATTAAGAGGAACGGACCTTTCAGAGAATAAATTAGTATTAAAAGATACTCCTAGGATTGATGCAACAGAAAAAGATTATGCCGTATTTAAAACCGAAATAGGGGACTTTTTAATTGTAAGAAGTGGAACTGTTGGCACTTATGGTATTGTAGATGTTGAATTTCCAGCGATTTTTGGATCTTACTTAATTAACTTTAGATTTGACATGGAACAGGTTACAAATGAATTCTTTGGATATTTTTATCAAACTAATTTATTTAAAACTCAATTAAGTAAAATAGTTCAGCAATCTGCAAATACGAATATCAATGCTGAAAATATAAAATCAATAGCTATTTCATTGCCACCTTTGGTTGAGCAAAAGAAAATAGCTGAATATTTGGGGAACCTCGACAACCTTATCACCCTTCATCAGCGTAAGTTAGAAAAGTTACAAAATATTAAAAAAGCATACTTAAACGAAGTGTTTGTTTAGAGAGGAACTTGACTTATGAGCAATGCCCCTAAGAGTGCAACAGAAAAGACTTTTCAGGAAAATTTTGTAAATGAATTAAGAAAATATAAGTGGGATGCACCGGACTTTTTAAATGGTAACACTAAAAAAGTAACAGTGGAAGACCTTATTAATCATTGGAGAAGTGAACTGAATCGAATCAATGCTGATCAGCTTGAGGGGGTTGAGTTGACAGATGGAGAGTTTAATCAGGTTCTGGCAAAAGTAAATAGAATTGGTAACAGCTATGAAGCTTCAAAGGTTCTGGCAATTGAATCATCAAAAGGTAAGATTGATGGCATTTATCGTGAAGACAATCCGACAATCACCAGAAAACAAATTACACTGACGATTTTTAAAAAGGCCGAAGTTCGCGGTGGTGATTCAAGCTATCGAATTGCAAGAGAAGTGCAAACACCGAGTGGAAACAGATTTGATATTGTATTATTAATTAACGGGCTGCCGCTGATCAATATTGAACAAAAGAGAGCAGACAAAACCTTAGATGAGGCATTTGGTCAGTTTATACGCTACTATCGTGATGGAGAATATTGCAATAATTTTATGGCATTTTCACAGATGATGGTTATGAGCTCTGAAATTGAAACACGATATTTTGCCACGCCAAAATCTGCTGATGAATTTAATCCGAGTTTTGTATTTCATTGGTCGGATAAAAAGAATAAACCTATAAACAACTGGAAGAGTGTTGTTGAACATTTTCTCATGATTCCGATGGCTCACCAGATGGTAGGAGACTATCTTGTAATTGACGAAGCAAAAGAGGAAGAAAATAGACGACATATGCTGATGCGTCCGTATCAGGTGTATGCACTGCAGGCAGTAGAGGGTGCAGCATTTGGTTGGGATAATCCTGAGAAAATACCACATGGTGGCTTTGTATGGCATACAACAGGGTCAGGAAAAACAATAACGAGTTTTAAGACCGCATTGTTCTTATCTACAAGAGCAGGGTTTGATAAGGTTGTTTTTTTAGTCGATAGACGTGAACTTGACAATCGTACCAGTGAGAATTTTAAAGCATACGCAGTATATGAATCGGTTTCTGTTGATGATACCAAACATACTTATCAACTTAAAAAATATCTCAAATCAACCAAGACAGGAATCGTTGTAACAACAACATTTAAGCTGAATACTTTAGTAAAAGAATTAGAAGAACAAAAAGATGACAGCTTAGCAGATAAAAAAATAGTATTTATTATCGATGAAGCTCATAGGACTACAATGGGTCAGATGATGGGCACGATCAAGTCTTACTTTAAAAAACAAGGTCTTTTCTTTGGGTTTACCGGAACACCATTGTTTGAAGAAAATAATATTAAGGGTAAAGTAAACCAAAATAGTGAAGTAATTAATACAACCGAAAAATTATTTGGTCCTAAGCTTCATCAATACACCATTGAAGAGGCTATTTCTGATGGAAATGTATTAGGTTTTCATGTTGATTATATTAATACCGGTGAGTTCAAAGGGTATGATGATTTAAGAGACCAGATCGTTGACTGTATGAAAGAAAAGCAACCAGATGCTTCTGATAAAGAATTAGAACGCCTTGTCCAAAATATGAATGATTTGGAAGTGGAAAAACAGGCAGTTAAGTATGAAATACTAAAATATCAGGATCAGACTCATATTCCCAGAGTTGTAAAGGAAATACTGGAAAACTGGGAAGCACAGTCACAAGGGCGTGAGTTTAATGCTATTTTAACAGTAGCATATAAAAACCGTGTCATGGCTTATTATGAAGAATTTAAAAAGCAGTTGAAGGATGCTGAAAGCAAACTTAATGTTGCAATGACCTTTAGTTTTGGAAATGAAAATGATCCTGAAAATGTTTCACCCGAGATCATTAAAGGAATGTTTCATGACTATGTTCAGTTTACAGGTATTGAGTTTATAGAAGGAGATAAAAAACATGGTGAGGATGCTTACTTTGCAGATGTTGTAGAAAGAGCAACCAGAGGTGGTAGTGGAAGAAATCCAAAAAACATAGACCTCGTTATTGTAGCAGACCAGCTATTAACAGGTTATGATTCCAAACGTTTAAATACGCTTTATGTGGATCGCTCCTTGGAACTACAAGGCTTGATTCAGGCATATTCCCGTACCAATCGTGTATTTGGTTCAAATAAAGAGTTTGGAACCATCATTAACTTCCAGTATCCAAGGATTACAGAAGAGACTGTAAATATTGCATTAAAACTTTATGGAAGCGGTGGAAAGAGTAGTAAAGCCATCGTTGATACCTATGACGTTGCAGTAAATAAATTTTCATTAAAAATAGATGATCTGATTCCGACGTTACCAGATCCAACAGAGTGGCAAGAAATTAAAAATGATCTGGAAAAGAATCAAAGTTTTATATTAGCATTTAAAGATGCTGCAGAACAATTAAATCTTGTTGAACAGTATTATGAATTTAAGTGGGATGATGATTCGTTTGGAATTAAAGAACACACGTGGTTGCAATATGTTGGTGCATATAAGAACTTAACCTGGAAACCAGGTCCTCAACCTATTGATGAGTATATAAAACCACTGGTAGGAAAAACAAAGTTGGCAGGTACGCAAGTGATTGATGCACCACATATATTAAAGCTTATTGGTTCAAAGGTAAATATTGTCAATGGTGTTCAGGCTGTTGATAGTGAGACACTTCGAATTATATATGAGCAGATACAAGAGCTTAGCGATATGGGTGAATATGAGCAGGCTTTGTTTTTAAGAGAGTTTGTAGACACTGAATTATTACCAGGAAATCTTACGGGTGTAGTTAATTTTGATGAAGCTTTTGAAATGTGGAAAGATAATAAGTTAAAATCTGAAGTAGATTCATTTGCAAGTGAGTGGGGTATAGATTCAGAGATCCTTGCAAAATCTGTAAATGCATATTCGAATACACATGCTGAAACGGTTCCTTACATTAATGATATTATTTGTAGTGCAAATTATGGGAAAGCAAGAAACCAGACAGCGGGTAATTTATTAAAACATAACATGACATTGACGACTACATTACCTATATGGATTGCTAAAATTAAGCAGATGTACAAATAGCAGGGAGAATACTTTAAATGATGACTCTAGCTGAGCACTACACTGAACTTGGAAATGATACAAAAAGATGGTCTTATTATGCGAAGGACAAAGTTGATTTTTTAGATATCCTTAAAGATGAGCATAAATCGATAGAGTTGTTTTGTATTAAAACAAGGCATTCAACTTATAGAGGGAAACGTTATGAAAAAGTATATTTATAAAATTGAGAAAATTAATAATAATAAAAATGCAGATAAACTTTTTAAATCATTTTTAGAATACTGTGATAAAAATGAAATTGATCCTCAGAGCATTTTTACTATAGAGCAAATGGCAAGTATTCTTCCGAGAGGGACTTCAGGAGTCTTGAATTATTCAACATATGGGTTTTCTTTAATGAGTATGTTGAGCAATCAAAAAGGTAGAGATTACTTCATTTTTCTTAATTCAAATATGAGTAAGATTTTTACAGATACATGTAATAATAATTTTAACAGAGATAATTATATTTGGAGAAAATTGTATTTGAATGAGAAATGTAAGATAAACCCAGAGTACTGGTCCTTTATCAACCAATAGAGGGCAGGAATAAGAATCAATCAACAAGAGTTTATATGCTTACACAGTTAAAGCAGTTCCTATGTAAATACAAGCATCTACATGAACAAGCGAAAAGTTAATTGAAATAGTAATTAAAAGGTAGATTTTATGAGCCGAAATATAGTGCCGGTTAAGAAAGTTACGGTTGATAAGTATGAATTGGCTTCAAGCTGATATTGTGTTTGAGGAAAAATAAATGATATATGGTTTTGTATTTATTTTAAAAAGACAATAAATATCTTCGTTTAATTTTTTAATAAAATGCTATTTTATTTGGTTTGATTCAGAGATTTATAGTTTGCTATATAAATAATAAAGGTATGATGAGGTGATTTTATGGGTGATATGAGCATTATGACATTACGAAATGATAATAATTTAAAGTCCTATTTTTATCATGATAAGTGCGATAAGTATGATTATCTGTTGGCAGTTGGATGTGGGGCAGTAGCGGGAGTGATTGATATTTTTCTTGTTGGGGCTCCAGGAGATAGTTCTTTAGGAAAATGGACCGATTCACAAGTCGATAAAGTTGTAATGGCTTTTGCAAAAACGTGTGGCTGGTCTCCTAGAGAAGGTAAAGAGAGTAGTGTAACCAGTGCTATAGGTTTTTTGGAAAAAAAGTTTCCGATAAATTATGATCAAAGACATTCTGGAGATGTAAATAATTTGTTCAATATGTCTACAAAAAATCATCACATGAAATCGTTAGCACATTCGCCAGATATTATAGGACTGTTCTTTTCTGTTTTAAATCAATTTACATCAACATCTTCTTTCTTAAGTGATGGTCAATTGATAACTATTGAATCAAATACATATGAATTACATGGTCATAACTTTATTGCAAAATTATTCTGTGGAGTGGCAAACTGGTTTGGACATATTATGTCAGATGTTGCTGGTAGCTCCGGTGCAGCAGGCCGGGGAAGCGGTGTAGTGATTCCGTTTTATGAGTTGTTTCAGTTATGTGATTTTGGTAGCTTTCAGGTTGGCCAAAATAGGAATACTTTGGCAAAAGTAGCAACAAAAGTTTTCCAAGAAGGTTACGACGCAAGATTTGGATTAACAATGGCGATTCCTGTTGTGCTATGCGATTTATCTATTAAATTAGCGTGGGCAATTAAACATCACTACTATCACAAAAGACCTCTTACGGAGTGTATTCCTACTAGAAGACATGATGACCTAAGAATTATGCTGATTATAGGAGATGGAACACTTTGTTTAATGGATGGTACTGATGCAGCAATACGCTCTGGTGGCAACTGGGTAAGCTTTTTCTTACGATTGAATATTGTTGCTTGGTTTAGATTAGTGTCATTAGTATTTAGAGAAGTTTGCATTCGTTTAGGTATAAGTTTCCCGCTACAAAGACAATTAAATGCTTATATCAGAATTAATGAAGCGCTATCTCTTTATTTATCGCAGCTTGAACAGATTGATATAGAGAAATTTAAAGAAGAAACCAAACAGTACAATAATATGCTGGCTTTACTTGAATGCGCTGAAAGTGACAAGGCTTTAAATGTTGTATTACGCAATGAGTATAAAGCATTAGGTATTGAATTACCATATAGTGGTAATTTCGATGAATTTATGAATGATAGTAGTTCTGTTTTGGAGTTTAAGTAATGTTTAATTGTGATCAATGTGGTGAATGTTGTAGAAACTTACACAAGTCAGAACTTTACAAAGAACTTGATAGGGGAGATGGTGTGTGCAAGTATCTAGAAGAAAACTTATGCGCGATTTATGAAAACCGGCCATTGCTTTGTAGAGTTGATGAATGCTATGACAGATATTTCATAAACATAATGTCAAGAGAACAATTTTATAAATTAAATAATGAAGAATGTTTAAAACTAAAAGGAATGGGCGGTGGTGCTTATCGAGAATAGAAAATCATATCTATAGTTGAGTAGTAGAAAGGTATAATAAGACTTATAAAAAATTAAAATCGGAGGGACAATTTTATGCCATTGCCATTATTTTTAGGAGCTTTTGCTTTTGGAGCAGGAGCGTTAGGAATTGGAAACAGTGTAAAAGGATTTCAAAAAATGAAAGGTGCTAATGATAATATTAAAGCGGCAGAAAGAAGGTATAGAGAGAGCATTAGCAAATTTGAAAAAGTAAGTGGATCAACTAATAAAAAAATGGATGAATTAGGAGCATTGGAATTACGGATATTAAAGGATTTTGAAGTTTTTTCTGATACGATGGAAAAAATACAAAATAGACCCGTATTTAAAGAATATAATAAAGATGGTGTGACTTTACCCCAATATGATAGAGAGACACTTAAAAAGGTTTCTGTTGGAGCAAGTGCATTGCTTGGCGGTTTAGGTGGTGCAGCGGCTGGAACAGCAGGAGGATTTGCAGCTGCAGGAGCCACAACATCAGCTGTAATGGCGTTAGGTACTGCGTCAACAGGGACAGCGCTTGCTTCGTTAAGTGGGGCAGCGTTAACAAATGCTACATTTGCGGCTATAGGTGGAGGAGCGATAGCAGCAGGTGGAGGAGGAATTGCATTAGGAACAGCAATTCTTGGAGCGACAACATTTGGCGTAGGTATTCTTGTAGGTGCGTTAATATTTAATGCAACTGCCGGCAAATTATCAGAAAAGTCAGATGAAGCTTATGCACAAATGGTATATGCTGAAAAAACCATAAGCAAAGCATGCCAATATCTAAAAGAATTAGAAGATACAGCCAGTAATTATATTAAGGCATTAGAAGCTGTTTATAATAAATACTCAGAAACCTTTGGTTATGTATCTTACATTGTCAATAATCAAAAAAAAGTTCAGTGGGATGAGTTTTCAGAAGAAGAAAAATTGGCTACACAAAACGCCATTCTTTTTGTTGGCTTACTTTATAAAATGTGTCAAGTTAGCTTGGTAAAAAAAGCAGACAACGATAATGAGATAAATAAAATCAATCATAGAGAAATTAAAGAAACTCTTTTGGAATCAAAATCAATTTTAAATGAAGTGAATAATGCATCAGATAATAAGGAAAAGGAATCAAAGCTTCAAAGAAACTTTATTGAAGTATTAAAAATCTTGAATCTGTATGATGATCACAGCTTTGAACAAATAGACAAGGGAATAGAAACGATTTCCAAATTTTATGAAAAGTCAATAAGCTATATTGAGAATGATTTAAAAATGGCAGAAAAGGCAAAAGTCAAAATCGAATTAGCAAGTAGTATGGGTGGAGCTTTTTACAAAAGATATGTAGCATATTTATTTGCAGGAGCTGTAAGTATTAGTGAGTATAATGCTTTATCAGAATATATGCAGGAAAGTATTACTGATGCAGCAAAAATATTTATGAACTTATAATGCAATGCAGGTCATCGTATTATTATGGAGCTTAACGATAATGAATTAAATTAAAGGCAGAATATAGTAACAAAGTGATTAAGCCACTTTGAACCAGAAAGATTTATCAGTTTGACCAAAAGTAGTATTGAGTTTACTATAATTGGACAAAAGACACAAATAAAATCCAAGAAATCAAGGTTAACCTTTTGATTATTATACGTAAACCACCATATCATAATGATTCAAGAAGCTAAAATTTCTTTGATTTATATTTTAACATAATTTCAAATCCAGTGAATTTAAGAGAACTTAAAAGGTTCTCTTTTTTTGTTTAAAATTATGAAGAAGATTTAGCGATTCGGAATCTTCAGGTTCAGCTCAGCCCCTCAATTTCGCTATTCTTTCTTCTCCTGAATACATGGAACTCGATTCAGTGCATGGCAATATAAGTTTCTCCTTCAAAGGTACTATTATTTTTACAAAATGAAGGCCGCTTGTGTAGTTGGAGTATTATTAATATGTATTATCATTCATTAATTTTTCTTAATTTATTCTACTGAAAATGACCCATAATGTTAGGTCATATTTGAAGTATCTGAGGACAGAGAAAAAAATGACCTATAATGTTAGGTCAAATTTGGAGTTTTTAAGAGAGCAGAGACAATAAAACGACCTATAATGTTAGGTCATATTTGAAGTTTCTGAGGACAGAGAAGAAAATGACCTATAATGTTAGGTCAAATTTGGAGTTTTTAAGAGAGTAGAGACAATAAAATGACCTATAATGTTAGGTCAAATTTGAAGTTTTTGAGGACAGAGAAGAAAATGACCTATAGTGCTTAGGTCATATTCAGAGTTTTTAAGAAAATATAGAGAAAAAATATGACCTATAATGTTAGGTCAAATTTCGAGTTTTTAAGAAATCATGAAGAAAAAAATGACCTATAATGTTAGGTCAAATTTTATAGTTTTGAGAAATCATGAAGAAAAAATATGACCTAAAGGGTCTTAGGTCAAATTTGGAGTTTTTAAGAGAGCAGCGGCAAGAAAATGACCTATAATGTTGGGTCAAATTTAGGTTTATTGAAGCAGTCAGGTATAAAACTAAAAGTTTTTCTTCAAACATACGGAAAAAGGGACAGATTAATAGAGTTTTCACACCAAGGGAAGATTATTGGACAGTAGATATGAGCATAATAGATTAACATTTCATGACACACTTTAAATGTTAAATTTATTTATGATGGATAGGGAGGATGCAGATGGAACATTTTGATATGAATATTTACGAAAGAGAAGCAAGAAAGAGTATTCTTATGGATGAGGGATGGGAGAGTCGATTTCTTGATCGTCAAGAATGTTGTAAGTATTTAGAACAGTATTTTGACGAGAAACGATCAATGGAAATTTCGGAAGAAATAAGAAAAGGGAAACTACGTCATAACATTTCATTACAGAACTTTTTGGCAGAAATATGTGGAAACGAATTGATGGAAAACATGAGAGCAATTAGATATCTCCCATCGAAGGGTTCAGTTATAGAAAACTTGAATAATATATTAAATAAATAACAAAAGCAGAGGATGGAAAAATAAGAATGAAAAAGAATAAGATGATTTTTAGCATAATTATTTTAATGTTTGGTCTGACTGGATGTTCAGGAAATAAACCGGACTCAGTAGTAAAAACGTTTTGCAATGCAATGCAGGAATTTGACATTGAAACAATGAAAGAATGTGTTCTTAATGAGAGTGGAAAGATTGATGAATCCATTGATGAAGAAAACGAACTTGGATCAAGTCTCATGGACTATTATAAAGAGAATGCAAAAAAAATTGATTACACGATTGAAGACTCACAAATTGACGGAGATACAGGAACTGTAACTGTGAAATTCACTTATTTAGATACAGAGCCCGTAGTAACAATTACACTTGCAGAATATATGCAAAAGGGCATTGCACTTGCATTCAGTGGTGCGGAAATAAGTGATAGCACAGGATCAGCAATGTTTACTGAAATATTTGATGAAAAAAAGAATAGTGTAAAAACGGAAATGATTGAAGAGGAGATTCAACTATCCTGTGTTAAAGGAGAAGAAGGATGGAAAATAAAGGACTTGTCTGATGAGGTGTTGAACGTAATGATGTCAAATGCATTGACGGCCTTTGAATCTTTTTCAGATTCTTTTAATGATACGTCCGGTGAATCAGATGCTGTAATAGCAGATGGAAATTCAACTGAGGAATCAGAGGAAGAAGTTATAATAAATGTACCGATAGGAGAACAAGCAGAACTGGCAACTATTAAATTAAAAGTCACAAGTGTAAGTGAATCGGAAGAACTTATATCAGAATATAGTAATGTAGTTGCACAGGAAGGTACAAAATATGTTATCTACCAAGTTGAAGTCGAAAATATAACAAAGGAACCTTTCACATTTAATGCAAGTGATATTCCAATGATTGATAGCCAGGGAAGAAGCTTTAGTCTTTATACAGATGCATTTTTATATGTAGATGACTCGATTTGTTACGAAGAACTTGCTCCCAATATTGTTCAGTCTGGTAGTATGATTTATAATGTTCCACTGGATGCATCTGATTATTGTATAAAAACTGGCAAGGCAGGAACGAACGAAGTATACGTGTTTTGGGCGAAGTAAAGCAAATAAAAAATAGATGATTATGTCACTATTAATATTGGGTTATTAATAGTGACATAAACCCATTTGCTGAAGATAGCTTTGTCCCTGTTTTTTTCTTTATATTTTTAAATCCTTGTAGCTGTATTTTATTCTTTTTTATAAAGAAAATTATGAAGAAAACGCAACGACAATCTATCTATCGCAATTCCGTGTTAGCCAATCGCTTTCGTTTTCATTTCTTCTTTAGGATTCCCAATTTTGAAAATATCTGTATCAGTTTTTTTGTTCTTTTTCTTTTTTAAAAAATGAGAAAAAATTAATGTAGGGAAACTAACGTCCAAAAGAAAATTCAAAATCCCAATTTAATTTTAACAAGAAAAATACAACGAAGGTATCGCTTAATGCTATGAATAATCCATGTTGCTTAATATTTCGTTTCTTCGTTTTTATTTTACATATTAAGTCCAAGCTGCTCAGTTAAATAAATATAATACATAGAAGTCTATTTTGAAGATTTTTATGAACCCTACATTTGAAGATTTTATGAACATAAACTTATTTGACATGAAATTTATAAAGTGGTATAGTTCTTATATTAGGAGTCACGATAAACTCCATGGTTTCAAAGATTCCCACGATGGGACAAATTAATCTCCGTATAAACGCTTGGTTTATACGGAGATTTTTGTTTGAATATTATTATGAGAGTGCTTATGCTGAAAGATAAAACAACACAGGTGTGTCATATGAATCATTTAATTATAGAGTTTTATATCGAGTATAGTGCTGGGTTTTATTACATTAAACAGAAAATAATATTAATGAATAATCACGATGAAATATGTATCAATTATATTGAAAAGATAACACTTAAAATTGATTGATTCTTTTTGAAAGTGAGCGTATAATTATTTTTAATAAGATTTGCATTATTCTATTTTATTGTTTTATATTGAGATTTTAGGTTTACGAGGTAACATTGTATTCATGAAACTATTCTCATAAATAAAATAGGATGCGGAGAAAAATATAAGGAAAAAGATTACTAATATCTTTTCCTATCAATTATGGTTTCAGTTAATATAGGAAACCCTCATATGTAAAAATTTCTATGGAGTAAGCAATTCAATTCAGGACATTTCTTATTTAGGTCTTTTCAAATGTAACATTCTTGAAAAAAACCACAATTTACTAAAAATTTATCCCAATTGACATTTTATAATACGTGTTGGTTTATTTTTTGTGTCTTTTGAGGATAACTGAAACTGCATGAATAACAAAGTGCATTGATCGATGTGCTTCTGTTTTACGTGCTTTCAGTGTAACAGTCAACTTTATTTATTGAAAAGAAAGGAGGTGACAATATGTTTGTAACTTATGGACAAGATCTTAACTACGCCCAATTCATAAATGAAAGATTAAAAAAAGCATGGCGGTATTTTTGTGATGATCTTACATTTTTTACCTCAGAGTACGATGAGGAGGTTTCTGATTTGAAAAAACCTTTTCCAGATTCATTTATTAATATTTTGGTTGAGTTTGAAACAGATTATCGTGATTCAACGTATAAACCTTTTCTTGCACCAACAAGTGTTTTATCAGAAGAGGAACTAACTGAATGGTTCAAAACTGTATCAGAAGAGCTTAGAAATATTTTGAATGATAATTTTGATTTAACAACTCCATCTCTGAATGGAGAGTACTTCATGAGAAGCGTTATTAGATATGCCGTTGAAGAATATGAAGACGTTTATAAGGAGTTGCACAAAGGAAAGAATAAATATGATGGACTTCTTTTTGTCAAGCTTCCGCATTATCTGAAGAAGAAAGTATACGAAGAAGCAGATCTTGTTATGAACAGAGAGGGTGGTAATAAAAAACTAACAAAAATTAAAGTTAAGAAAAGAAGAAAGGCTCTTATTGAGAGATTGGAAAATCTTTCAAACTATCTATGCCTTGATAATGAACTGGGTAGTTTTTTGATTGTATGGAACGAGGACATGATTTATTTAGATTCATATTCTCTGGATCCCACATTAGAAAAAGAATTTTTTAGAGATCAATTATAACAACAATTTCGCTTTCTTAATTTCTTGTCATTAAACGAGGTCAATCTTAAGGATTTGAAGAAACGGAATGACACGATAAGAAGTAGTATAAGTCGAAATGATTGTAGGCAATTCATAAGTTATTTTAGCTCCACGTGAATTAATTTCATGTGGAGCTAATTTTTGTCAATACAACAAAATAGATCTGAGTAACTGTAATAGAATAAAAAATAGTAATAAAAAAATACAAATAAGGACACTTTTTTGAAAAAATAGGCACTTTTTTTAACCTCAAAACATGGTTGTAAACTCTGTCCTCTTAGGTTGTAAACTCTGTCACCTTATGCCAGCAAACCCGCTCCCAGTGGGCGTTGGGGCCCCGCTTATATACATTAATATACATTAATATACGGGGAAGTTTGAAATTTTAGGATTAACAGAGGACAGAAATTTAGGTTGCTAATTTTTTTCCTGAGTAATTGATTTTTAAAAACTTAAATTAATTTGTTGCTAACTGAAAAAACAAATGCTTATGTAAAAAGCTTTTAAGACTTGGAGCTTTTTCGACGATCATCTGTTGCAGAGCTATACGTGGCAGAAGCCTACGCCTTGTCATGTAAACGAGTCATTATTGCCAAGGCAACCGCGGTGCGTTAAGTGTCTTATTGAACGGTTGTTTTTTTGAATCAAAATACAATCCATTTCTGTCATACTTAAGAAAATAAATTTTATGAAAGGAAGTATATGTCGCTTAAAGTTGTTGCATGACATATACATTCATAGTAGTTTTTTTGTTTTCAATCTTCTCTAACATATTACGTGTAACAGTGACAAAGTTGAGATTTGGTATGATTGGATTAGATTTTCTTACAGATACAGGAAAGAAAATGCAGTATATAACAGATGTAAAAAAACAATAATTAAGCACTAATAATTGCAATTTCTACCATAATAAAAAAGGAAAGGAGTGTGGCTTTGCTTTTTAGCCACAACTAAAGTATGTATTATGTAAAAATGTTTTACGATGCTTTGAAGCTGGATGAGTACAAAGAAAAAGTAAACGAGATCTTGTTAGGAGTAACTTTTTTTAATTGCGACGAAAAACTCGAGATAGTAGATTATGTTTACAAATCTTTCTGCGATGCAGCAATGTTCTATGACGAAGATGACGAAAAGTGGGCGTATTGTTCAACAGTCAAATTAAGTCTATATAAGCTTCGCGAAAAAGAGAGAAGAAAAAGAGAAAGAAAGATTAAGAAAGAAAAAATTGAAAAAGAAAAAATTGAAAAAGAAAAAATTGAAAAAGAAAAAATTGAAAAAGAAAAATCGACTCACTTATGTAAGGTTGTTTTTATTCACGATTACAAGAAGCATAAATGAAAGAATCATGATTTGCCCAGAGATCTTTTCAATTGAATTTATGATGTGTTTAACCGTGAGATTTCAGATACCTTTGAGATAGAAATGGTGCTTTAATAATGGATAGGACACATTGGTCCTATCCGCTACCTTATACTTAGTTAATATCATTTTTTGATTTCCAATTGATTCTCAAAAAAAATGAATATTTAAGTGATAAGGTAGGTGAATGATATCCGATGCATCATGATATGATTTTAACTAGAGAGCAGGCTGAAGGCTTTGTAAAAGAACAATATGACAAACATATTGGAGAATGGATAACAATTGAAGCCATACAGAATTATCAAATGAAAGCAAAATTAATCAATATACATTGTAATGAAGATATTGGAGAGGTTAGAGATTTAAGGATAGAGTTTCAGGCAAAATATGGTCTAACAACATTGGAGGCTATTAATTTACTGAATGGAATGCATGTTACAGATTATCTACAAAAATATTATAGGATACAAAACAAAATAGCATTACAAATTAAGGAAATTAATAAAAAGTGATACAATAAATGAAGAAACTCATATAAAAAGTAGATTCGTGATATAATTTAAATACTGTCGATTATTATGAGCTCACGGGGGAAATTTAAATGTCTGAAAACAACAAGCTGAAATTATTAAGAGTTTTAGATATCATGAAAAGAACAGATGAATTTCATCCCATCAATGCAAAACAAATTGTTGATAAGCTAAAGTTTTATGGTATTGATGTGGAAAGGAAGTCTATTTTAAGAGATTTAAAATGTTTGGAAGATGCTGGATATTCTATAAATAAATGTGAGAATCATAATGATGGATTTTATATGACGGATCAACTTTTTGAAGATTATGAACTGAAAATTTTAGCTGATGCAGTGAATTCGTCAAAATTTCTCACACAAAAAGATAGCCATGAAATTGTAAAGAAATTAAAATCCATAGCTACATATGAAGGAGAAGAAATTATTCATGCGACAACATATGTGGATAACGAAATCAAATCAGATGATAGTATGAATAAAATTAAGATTGATACAATTATTCGTGCAATCAAGGGTAATAAGAAAATTAGTTTTCAATACTATGAGAATGATAAAAATGGGAAGAAGAAATTAAAGAGAGACGGATATACATATCGAATCAGCCCATATTACTTAGTTTTATATTATGATGAATATATATTAATTGGAAATTCTGAGACCAATAATCATGCTACCTACTTTCGAGTTGAAATGATTACAAAGATAGAAGCGATTAATGAAATAGCCAGAAGAAAAGAAGAGATAGAAGAATTTGGACAAAATGATGGTAATTTCAAAATTGCTAAATATCTAAAACAGAATGTCAATTTATGGACAGGAGAGATTAAGGAAGTAAAATTACTTTGTAATAATAGTATTATGAACCATGTAAAAATGAAGTTTGGCAGAGATATTTGGATGAAGATGTTGGAAAATAGGACTTTTGAAACAAGAGTAGCTATTGCAGACTCAAAAGGATTTTATGAATGGCTTGCATCATATGGCACAAAAGCAGTATTACTTAGTCCTGATGATATGATAGATCACTACCGTAGCTATTTATTGGAAATTCTAGGGAAGTATAAAGTTTGATAAGTTTTGAATAATAAAATAAATCGGAGAGTGGGAAATGCTTATAAAAATAGGGAAAGAAGAGAATGCAGTTGTTGAAGTATCTGGACAGGATGTTTATAAGTATATTAATAATACTTACGCATGCATAAATGCAAAGACTTTACTGAACCACTTTAAGGAACTTGAAGATATACCAATAACATCAATGCGAGACAGCTATGTTATTGAAAGTCATAATTCCAGGAACTTTATTTTACCCGAAAAAGAAGAAAATTTTAGATTGGAAGAATGGACATGCAAAAACATGGTTATAAATTATCCTACAGTTGGTGAAGGCAAAACATGTTTTGGGAGATTGGTCGGCTACCAGATTCCAATAAAAGCTCCAGACTTAATTGATAAAAGTAAAAACGCAGGATTAGGAAAAATCGATATGTTATCAGTAAATGATGAAACAGCATTTATTCTTGAACTGAAGGTTGAAGATAGTACAGAACATCCATTAAGAGCTTTTCTTGAAGCATATACATATTGGAAATTATTAGGAGGTGATGATGCAAAAAAGTTTCTTGCAAAATCTGATGCAAAAAATGCAAAAAAACTTGATAAAGCCGTTGTTTTTTATAAGAATAGTTGTATTCATAATAAGATGAAAAATATGGACGATGATATGAAAGAACTAATTATAAAGCTAGGAGTGAGTTGCTTTCTGGTCGGAGAAAAGGAACAGGGAAATAGTGAAGGAAGTAATTCAAAAAAACATAGAATTACATTTGTTGATGTAGAAAAAGAAGATTGCATAGATAAGAATTCTTAAAAATAATTATTTGAGGGGAGTCACAATATGGCAATATATGATTACAAAGGTAATAGTTATTTCAATGTTTGTGGGAAATGGACTGACCATATGTCGAGACCAGTTACTGCAGATATATCAAAAGAACTAGATTTGCTTTATTCAAAGAAATATATTGCCCAAAAAGAAAAAACTCCAACAGCAAAGGTGAAAATAAAAACAGGACCACTTAATCAAACACCCTATGGATCTTTTTATGGACAGAACACAAATAAAAATAGTCCGGGTGGTGCAAAAAGTGTTTCTTCAAATAATCAAACTAAATCAGGCAAAAACTATCAGTCAGAATCACTGGGAAAAAATATTCCAACTCCAATTCCAAGAAAAAAAGCTACTGAACGTGTAACATATGAGAATGTTAAATTAACCAGAGAGCAGGAAATGGCTCTTCAGGTTCTTGAACGTGGAGAGAATGTATTCTTATCAGGTGAAGCTGGAACTGGAAAATCTTATGTAATAAATGAATATTTAAGAAGAAATCAGAAAAAGAAGAATATCATTGTATGTGCATTTACAGGAGTCGCGGCAATAAATGTTGGAGGGTCAACACTTCATAGAATTTTCGAAATGCCTATTGGAGCCATACAAAATGGCGATTACAATAAAAATCCAAGTCAAGCGTTACAAAAAGCGGATGTTATAATTATTGATGAAATTAGTATGTGCAGATTTGACTATTTTGAGTATGTAGTACGTACTTTACGTCAAGCAGAATCAATGGCACAACAACGCGTATTTACTAATGCTATTAGCTCTGGAAATATCCCTGATTGGGACAATTCGAAGCAATTAATTGTGGTTGGAGATTTTTATCAGCTTCCACCAGTAATCACACAAAATGATAGAGAGATATTTAGAAAATATTGGGAATCCAAACCGATTAATGAAGGATTTGCATTTCAATCACCATTGTGGAACGAAATGCACTTTAAAAATATTGTACTTAAAGAGATTATTAGACAGAAAGATATAGAATTTACAATAAATCTTAATAAGATTCGTATGGGTGATTATTCGGGGATTGATTATTTTAATAATAATGATTGCAAGAGCATTATACCGGATGCGATATATTTATGTGGAAGAAATGTCGAAGCAAATGAAATCAATCAGAAGAAGGCTGAAGAGTTGCAGGGGAAAGCAGTTATATATCATGCTCAAGTGAAAGGAACTGTCGGGGATGGTGATAAATTAACAAGTGATGAACTTATGTTGAAAATTGGTATGCAAGTTATGACATTAGTGAATAATGTTGAAGAAGGATACCAAAACGGATCTATTGGCAAGGTGGTTTCGCTTAATTCAGAATCTGTTGGCATGCGTCTTAATAATGGAAAACTTGTTGAAGTAAAACCGTATGACTGGGAGATGCTTACATACGAAGTGCAAGAAGACAAACTCGAAAAAGTAATTCTCGGAAATTTTAAGCAGATACCGTTAAAGATAGCTTATGCAATAACAATTCATAAGGCACAAGGACAAACATATTCAAGTGCCAATATATCCCCTGATTGTTTTGCGGTTGGACAATTATATGTTGCATTGAGCCGTGTCCAGTCTATGGAAGGAATGCATCTGAGTCATAAGATTGGTAGGTCATCATTGATAACATCTAATGCTGTAAAGGTATTTTACCAGGATGCTGAGAAGAATAGTAAAATCGAAATAATTAGTCAGCCAATCTCTATAAATAGTAAACACGAAGAGCATGAAGAATTAACTAAAACTGAAAAACAAAACGATATGGATAGTTATTTTACATACTTATTTGACATGGCAGAGAATAAGTAATAGTCAATCAAAAAAACGATCAAAAAAATGTGGTCAAATGAAAAAGTGAATTCTACATTAAACTGATTTGGGCTCGTATTTTCGATTTTGAGCAGCTTTTTTTGAGTTAGCCTATATAAAATACCCCTAAAACATGCTATAATCCGTTTTACAAAAGTTGTTTGTTTGCATTGCAAACAGACAACTGGAGCAGTTTGAGAAAAAGTAAATTCCACCTGTCTAAAGTCATTTTGATGGAGTTAGGTCTTGCGGGGTGGTTATCTGTCTGCTCTTTTAGTGGTTATGATTTTGTAGCTGGGACTACAAAATTTATTTTTCAATTAATGCCGGTTTTAGCATGACTGAGTCTGGGGAGACTTTATACAGTCCTGTTAAGATCGGTATTCTTTTATCTATAAGTAAGTCTGCTAAGTCAAACGGCGATGCTCCATTTAGACTATCTCTAGCGGTTGAATTTATATGGCTAGCCATTAAATTAATGTCATCCTGTGTATAGCGGTGCATGCTTCTTCCTTTTGGAATGACATAGCGTATAAATTCGTGGTTCTTCTCTAGTTTTCCCTTCTGATTTGAAACATAAGGGTCGCAGTAGAAGACATATGTACGATGTTTCCCATCTTCGGTTTTCTCGATATCATAAGGATTTTTAAATTCAGAACCATTGTCCGTTAAAATTACAGGAAAATATTTTCTGAATAGACGTAAGGTAATGGTATCTGTAAGGTCATTAATAGCTTTGATTACACATTCCTGCGTGCATCTTGGGAGAATAATAAGCATAAAGTTGCAGTTTCTAAAGAGTAAAGTCAGAAGGCATTTGCAGGATGAGCGACCTCCTTTTACAGTGTCCATCTCGACCACATCTACATCGGGGTGAGCTTCTAAAAAACGTTCAAAATCCTTATAGGTTCGTTTGTTGCGATAGACCTGCTGAATATTTTTAACTCGTGGAGTGGTAGCTTTTTTCCGCTTCTTATAGCGAACTCTTCTTGGTAAATCAATATTTCTGGCTTGGAAAATTCGCTGGTCAAGATAGTTATATAAGGTGCGTCTGCAAACAGGAATCTCATTAGCGTGTACCGCAAATATGTGACTTAAAGGCTGTCCTTTTAAGATAAGAGGAGATATTAAATCACTTAGCTCTTTCAATTCATCGGGAGTCATATTGATTCCCTTTCTGGATTTGCTGATAGTTGCTTCATATTCTTTCTGCGCCTTGAGGGCATGATAGTATTTCTTGCATTCGTGGCACGTCTGCCTTTTAGCACATCCATTGCATACATAAGGCGGTTTGGATAATTTAGGACAATTAAATGGATTAAAACGTTCACATTGAGTTGCATAACGGTTATAGTTACAACTCCAACAGTGTTTTTGACAGTTGGATTTCTTACATAATTCAGACATTTTACATGAATCATAGAATTTACAATCTTTACACTTAGGTGTTGAATAAGAAGAAGTATGGCAGTGCAAACGAATTTCTTTGGAAATAGTGGAAGGATCTTTGTTAAGAGTAGCTGCAATGCTACGAAAAGTACTTCCTTGAACTAATTCTTGTTCAACATAAGTTCTGTCTGATAAGGTAAGGTGATGTCCGTTTCCCTTTCTATTTCGATTCATAAGGGACTCCTTTCTTGGGGACAGATAACCAAAATCATCATAAGATACAAGAAAAGGTTGTGCAACACTAACTTCAAGTCATAATAGTTATGTAAACCAAAAGGTAGAATTTTGAAATTCACTCTACGTCAAAAAAATGTTATGAGATAAATCAACATAAATTAAAGAATAGCAGCTGAGATGTTTTTGGTACATCTAATCTGCTATTCTTTTTTTACGAGTTACTAATTTTTGGAATTAATCGAACCTTGACAACTTAATATTAAAACCATTTATTTGATCCTATATTTTCAAAAGATTACAAATGAAGGTTATCATAAAAATTATTAAACGAGTAAAGGATGGTGATAAGAATGATTTTTTATGATGTTGCGATAGAATGTAGCCATGATGTAGTCCCTAATATAATAAAAGTCTTAAATTTGAAGAAGCCAGACATTAAGGATTGCCTTATTTATATTAACAAACAAATAGGCTTGGTAAGTAAAGAGGGTATCGAATTATTTGTTACCGATTGTAAAGAAAAAATACTAACAGGTGTGTTAGCGGAAAAGCCGGAAGATACAGAAAGTATAAAGCTTGAGGAAGCAATTAAAGGTTACTTTAAGAGGCTAAAATTAAAGATTATTGATATTAGAATCAATGAGATACAGGTTAAAGACTTTATTAGTAAAATCGAAATGGCCGATTATGAAGAATATCTGTGCAGTTCTACACGGTGGACATTAGGTGAATATAGGTATGACTATTTTGATAATAGAAATTTTTCAGTGAAAGAAAGTATGTTAGTTGATGAGACAATTGATTACGATTCGGCAATTAACAAAGCAAAGTGTTTAATGTCAGATCAGACAATGATTGATGAAATAAATAGAATTTACTCATCTGATAATCCAAAAAAATTTTTGGGACATCCAGTACATTATAGAATTAAAGCCGCAAGTTTAGAAGCAGGATATGAAATGGCAAAATTAATTGGATCCTGTTTGTATTCAAATGGAAGATTATTAGGAAGAAGAATCAACAGTATACATGATATTGAAGAGTCAGGAAGTATCGAATCGGATCTTGAAAAATTGTTTTTAAATTCATCATATGGAACGGTGATACTCGAAACTTGTTGTACTAAATCAGCACAGTCAAATTACGCTTTATCTTATGGTGAGAGTATAGATATTTTAAAAAATCTAATACAAATAAATAGCAGGATGACATTACTTATTTTTATTGAAATAATTGAAAAGCCTGGATTTGCAAAAAGCTTACTTAATCAGCTGGAAGAAAATATTGAAATAATTAACATAAATGAAGGCAAAGGAACGAATGAGCAAGCTAGAGAATATCTTGAGAAATTAATGGAAAAATCCGAATACTCAGAGCAAAAGGATTATAAGAATTCTGAGATTATTGAGAAGGAATTTAATAAACTCTATTACACTATATCTGATGTTTACAATATATATAATAAATGGGATAACATATGTCTCAGAAGGCATATTTATCGATCTTACTCAAATTGCAAAGGCATTGTAAATGTTGATCCTATATGTAACGGAAATGCTTATGACGAACTGCAAAAGCTGATTGGACTTAAAAATATAAAACAAGTTGTTGATCAGATAATTGCATCTTATAAAATGAATAAGCTAAAAAAAGAATTTTGTGATGAGAAAGAATTTTTTAGTATGCATATGATATTTACGGGCAACCCAGGAAGTGCTAAAACAACTGTTGCAAGATTATTTTCTAAAATTATGAGGGAGAATGGCACTTTGGAAAATGGAGAATTTGTAGAATGCACCAGAGCAGATTTGGTTGCAAAGTATGTTGGATGGACAGCCAAGGCAGTGAAAAGGAAATTCAAAGAAGCCGAAGGCGGGATCTTATTTATTGATGAAGCATACGCATTAATTGATGAAGGTGGTTCTTTTGGAGAGGAGGCAATTAATACAATTGTTGAAGAAATGGAATTAAATAGAGAGAAAACAATCGTAATATTTGCAGGGTATCCGGATAAAATGGAGCACTTTCTAAAAATGAATCAAGGTTTGAGAAGCCGAATTGCATTTCATATTGATTTTCCTGATTATAATGATAATGAGCTAATGCTGATATTGAATAAAATGATGATGGATAAGAATTATATAATGGATAATGATGCTATAGAAAAATGTAAGTATATATTTAAAGTAGCATGCCAATTGAAAGACTTTGGAAATGGAAGATTTGTAAGAAATATATTTGAACAAGCTGTTATGAGGAAATCATTAAGATTGTCGAATAAATTTACTAATGAGAATTTAGGCAAAGAAGAACTTTTTTGCCTTAAGGCAGAAGATTTTGAAATGAATTTGATTTTACCTACACAAGAAAAGTATAAATTTGGTTTTTCTGTTGCATCGTAGATAATAAGTATTAATAGAAATCAAGGAGTGATAGTCATGGCATTGTGTGTTGATTTGGAATTAAATAAGAGATATTCTATTCTCAAGGATAAAGTAGTAGGACGAAAAAAAGAATTTAAACAATTAATGACATTTATAGAAGATGAAACTTCATATTTGAATTCACCTGCATCAACAAAATATCATTTATGCAAAGAGCAGGGATTACTTGAACATAGTTGTAATGTTGCAGAAAATTTATTAAAGATTAAAGATATACTTGCACCAGAAATAAGTGATGAAAGTTGTGTTATAGTTGGGTTGCTGCATGATCTTGGTAAAGCTGGAATGCCCGGAAAGCCACAATACTACAAAAACGAAGCAAGTGAGAAGCAAATTAAGTATGGATATACTACAACATATCCATATAGATTTAACAGAGATTTACTTTACTTGAGTGTACCAGTGAGGAGCCTGTATTTAACGGCATCAAGATTTTCACTAACGGAAGAAGAGGTACAGGCAATAATCTATCATGATGGACAATATGTTGATGATAATAAAAGTGTTGCTACAAGAGAAGGTAAACTAACACTATTACTTCAATATGCTGATAATTGGAGCGGATTTATTATGGAAGGGGAAAATGTGTAATGAGTAATACTTCAAAAGGAAGAGGAGTAAAGGGAAGCAAGTACTGGATGCAGATTGTTGTTGAAAAAGATGAGATGAGAAAAGAATTAGAAAATAAAATTGGTGATTCTTTAAGATGGATATCCCCTTTAGCGGGCGAGAAGGAAGAATTCCTTGAGTATGAACTTCAACATGAGGTGGTTAGAAAAGAAATAGGAATTAGTGATGAAATGAGTAAAACCGTTTTTTCATTTTGGCCGAGTAGACAACCACAATGGGATGGACTTGCAATTAGCAAAGATGGCAGGAGACTTTATATGGTAGAAGCAAAATCTCATCGAAATGAGTTAAGGAGTAATCTCTCTGCTACTAGTGAAAGTAGTATTCAATTAATAAAAGATTCTATGAAGGAAATCCATGATGAATATTATCCAGAAGGTGATTTTAATCTGTGGATCAACGGCTATTATCAACTTGCGAATAGATTGACTTTTTTAAACCAAATGAAACGGATCAAGACAATTAATATTGAAAGCACAAAACTTGTATTACTAAACTTTGTTGGAGATAAAACATTCGGTGGAGATAAAACACATAAATCAACGACTGAGCAAGAGTGGATTGAACATTATAAAAAAGTTTTTGATCGAGTGACAGGATCAGAGAAGGTGCCAGAAGATGTAATTGTTGTAAATTTTAATGTATTGTAAAGCAAATTTAATGCTGATGGTTGACGCTGACGGACAGGTCAAATGAAAAAGTGAATTCTACATTAAACTGATTTGGGCTCGTATTTTCGATTTTGAGCAGCTTTTTTTGAGTTAGCCTATATAAAATACCCCTAAAACATGCTATAATCCGTTTTACAAAAGTTGTTTGTTTGCATTGCAAACAGACAACTGGAGCAGTTTGAGAAAAAGTAAATTCCACCTGTCTAAAGTCATTTTGATGGAGTTAGGTCTTGCGGGGTGGTTATCTGTCTGCTCTTTTAGTGGTTATGATTTTGTAGCTGGGACTACAAAATTTATTTTTCAATTAATGCCGGTTTTAGCATGACTGAGTCTGGGGAGACTTTATACAGTCCTGTTAAGATCGGTATTCTTTTATCTATAAGTAAGTCTGCTAAGTCAAACGGCGATGCTCCATTTAGACTATCTCTAGCGGTTGAATTTATATGGCTAGCCATTAAATTAATGTCATCCTGTGTATAGCGGTGCATGCTTCTTCCTTTTGGAATGACATAGCGTATAAATTCGTGGTTCTTCTCTAGTTTTCCCTTCTGATTTGAAACATAAGGGTCGCAGTAGAAGACATATGTACGATGTTTCCCATCTTCGGTTTTCTCGATATCATAAGGATTTTTAAATTCAGAACCATTGTCCGTTAAAATTACAGGAAAATATTTTCTGAATAGACGTAAGGTAATGGTATCTGTAAGGTCATTAATAGCTTTGATTACACATTCCTGCGTGCATCTTGGGAGAATAATAAGCATAAAGTTGCAGTTTCTAAAGAGTAAAGTCAGAAGGCATTTGCAGGATGAGCGACCTCCTTTTACAGTGTCCATCTCGACCACATCTACATCGGGGTGAGCTTCTAAAAAACGTTCAAAATCCTTATAGGTTCGTTTGTTGCGATAGACCTGCTGAATATTTTTAACTCGTGGAGTGGTAGCTTTTTTCCGCTTCTTATAGCGAACTCTTCTTGGTAAATCAATATTTCTGGCTTGGAAAATTCGCTGGTCAAGATAGTTATATAAGGTGCGTCTGCAAACAGGAATCTCATTAGCGTGTACCGCAAATATGTGACTTAAAGGCTGTCCTTTTAAGATAAGAGGAGATATTAAATCACTTAGCTCTTTCAATTCATCGGGAGTCATATTGATTCCCTTTCTGGATTTGCTGATAGTTGCTTCATATTCTTTCTGCGCCTTGAGGGCATGATAGTATTTCTTGCATTCGTGGCACGTCTGCCTTTTAGCACATCCATTGCATACATAAGGCGGTTTGGATAATTTAGGACAATTAAATGGATTAAAACGTTCACATTGAGTTGCATAACGGTTATAGTTACAACTCCAACAGTGTTTTTGACAGTTGGATTTCTTACATAATTCAGACATTTTACATGAATCATAGAATTTACAATCTTTACACTTAGGTGTTGAATAAGAAGAAGTATGGCAGTGCAAACGAATTTCTTTGGAAATAGTGGAAGGATCTTTGTTAAGAGTAGCTGCAATGCTACGAAAAGTACTTCCTTGAACTAATTCTTGTTCAACATAAGTTCTGTCTGATAAGGTAAGGTGATGTCCGTTTCCCTTTCTATTTCGATTCATAAGGGACTCCTTTCTTGGGGACAGATAACCAAAATCATCATAAGATACAAGAAAAGGTTGTGCAACACTAACTTCAAGTCATAATAGTTATGTAAACCAAAAGGTAGAATTTTGAAATTCACTCTACGCGCTGACGGACACGCTGATGGAGATTAAAATTTTAATGCTGGTATGTTTATTGGACAGGCAAAAGAAGATAATGGGTAAAGAAGAGGAGAACACATCCACTTCTTTATCCATTATTTTTTATATCATAAGAAAGGTAATCCATATGAGTGAGACGATAACTGTAACGGGGAAAGCAAAACTATCCATACCACCAGATACAATCTGTGTAAACCTACTGATGGAAACCATTAGAGACACATATGAAGAAACGATGGAGGCATCAACGAAATCGTTGAATATGCTAAGAGAGGTTCTTAAATCAGAAGGATTTGAAAAGAAAGATATTATAACAACGAAATATTTAGTAGATCTTGAATATGACACCTATAAAGATCATGATCTTGTGAAGAAGAAATTTGTAGGATTTAAGTGCTGTCACTTTATGAAGATAGAATTTCCAATAGATGGGAAGAGATTATCAAGAATGGTATCGCTGTTTACAATTTGCCCTGTATGCCTCGACTTTTCTATTCATTACATGATTGGAGATATGGAACAGGCTAAAAACAATCTGTTAGAGAAAGCTGTTATGGATTCCAGAAATAAAGCACAACTTATAGCAAGAGCTTCCGGAGTTGAAATTGGAAAAGTACAATCAATAAACTACTCATGGGAAGAAAATAAGGTTTTTCATGAATCGGTCAAATACAGCAGAGAAACCATATGTGAACAGGCGATTTGCTATACAGAAGATAATCTGGATATTGAACCGGATGTTCTTGAACTAACCGATGTTGTTACTATCACTTACAATATTCTAAGCTAATGCAGAGGTACAATATGAGAAAGCGTTTCTGGTATTGGATATATTTAAGCAGAAAGAAAAAATGTCATGGATGCTGCTTGTTTTGCACCTTTTATGAAGTATGTAGTTTGGATAAACAGAATATTTTGATAAAAGAAAAAATACAATTAA
>JAQVGE010000030.1 GCA_028696935.1 Minisyncoccota bacterium
CGTATGGAAACAAAAGAAATTAGAAATATAGCTATAATTGCTCACGTTGATCACGGGAAGACGACACTTACTGATCAGCTCATGAAACAGTGCGGAATGGTTGAAGATGGGATTAGTATGGATTCAAATGCGCTTGAACAAGAGCGCGGAATTACTATTTATTCTAAAAATACTTCTGTTTATTATAAAGGTACAAAAATAAATATTGTTGATACTCCAGGACATGCTGATTTTGGTTCTGAGGTTGAACGAGTCTTACGAGCAATAGATTCTGTTCTACTTCTCGTTGATGCTCAAGAAGGTCCAATGCCACAAACTCGTTTTGTTTTAAAGAAATCACTAGAATTGGGATTAAAACCAATTGTAGTAATAAACAAAATAGACAAAAAAGCTTCTGATCCCAACAGAGTCCACGAAGAGGTTCTTGAATTATTTTTAGAACTTGGAGCAACGGATGAGCAGATAGATTTTAAGACAATATATGCAATTAGTCGTGAAGGAATTGCTAAGTTGAAGCTTGAAGATGAATCAAAAGATTTAACACCGCTTCTCGATTTAATTTTATCTGAAGTTAAAGAAGCTTCCTTAAATAGAGAAGGTGATTTTCAAGCGCAAGTTTTTAACTTAGGTTATGATAATTTTTTAGGACGTTTAGCGATTACTCGGATTTATGCAGGGGAAATAAAAACAGGTTCACAAATCATTGTAAAAGATAGTGATGGAAATTCTAGAAACTCAAAGATAACAAAGATGTTTAGTTTTGAGGGTATAAAAAGAAAAGAAATTGAAGTGGGAGCAACTGGGGATATTGTAATGATTGCCGGAATTTCAGA
The DNA here is from genome assembly GCA_028696935.1 of Minisyncoccota bacterium. The sequence continues at coordinate 834 of JAQVGE010000030.1, forward strand.
TGTTTTTATTGGTGAAACTATTTGTTCAAACAAAGAAACGATCCCTCTACCTTCTATTGCAATTGATGAACCTACCATCTCTTTGAATTTTCTAGTAAATGATTCACCTTTCGCTGGTCGCGAAGGAAAATTTGTAACCGGAAGACAGATTCGAGAAAGATTAGAAAAAGAACTTGAAATAAATGTTGGACTTAAAATTAATTTTGATACCCCAGATGAAGAAGAAATAGAAGAGGGCTACCTTGTTTATGGTCGGGGAGAATTACATATTGCTGTCTTGCTTGAAAATATGCGTCGTGAAGGGTACGAGCTTCAAGTTTCTCAGCCTCATGTAATTATTAAAGAAGAAGATGGTAAAAAACTTGAGCCGTATGAAGAAGTCACAATTGATGTTAAGAATGAATTTTCTGGATCCGTGATAGAAAAATTAACAGCCCGTAAAGGGATGATTACCAATATGCACGAAAAAGACGGAACAGTCAGAATGATTATAGAAATACCAACTCGTGGATTATTAGGATACCGAGGGCAATTTGTAGTCGATACTAAAGGAGAGGGAATTCTTGCTTCTCGATTTATTGGATTTAATACTTATGCAGGAGAAATTAAAAAAAGAGATGTGGGTTCTATGACCTCGATGGTTACAGGTAAAGTAGCAGCTTTCTCTTTGTGGACTCTTCAAGAGAGAGGGGTTCTTTATGTTTCTCATGGAGATGAAGTGTATGAGGGTATGGTTGTTGGAAATGTTACAAAAGGGGATGAAATGTCTGTTAATCCAACTAAAGGAAAACAGCTTTCAAATATGCGTTCAAGTGGAGCTGATGAAGCTATTAATATTAAACCACCGTTTAAATTATCAATAGAAAGAGGTCTTGAAATGATGGCCCAAGATGAATATTTAGAAATTACCCCCAAGGGAGTACGTCTACGTAAGAAGATTTTAACAGAACAGGAAAGGTTTAGAAAAAAATCGACAATCAATAAAAAATCTTAATTTTAAAGGGTCGAAAAAGTTGACTTTATGCAAGAATAGTGATATTGTAAAACCAGACAAATTGATTATTATTTTAATTTTAAATTTAGATGACTACTACTGTTTCATTTAAACCTAAAAAGGTTACAAAAAAAATACTTTCAGGTCTTTCTCCTCGAGCTCACGAGGTGATTGTTAACAGATTTGGGCTTACTGATGATGCGGAACGCAAGACACTAGAAGCTATTGGTAAAAAATACGGAATAACTCGTGAAAGAGTTAGACAAATAGAAAATGCTGCCTTGAATTTTATTCGAAAGTCAGAATCATTTAAAAACGAAAAACAAGTTTTTGAAGAATTAAAGAGTTTAATGCATTCATTAGGAGCAATTGTTTCTGAACAAGATTTTTTAGAACATCTTTCAAAAGATAAATTGGTTCAAAACAATATTCATTTTTACTTAACCCTAGGTGAAGATTTTACTAAACATAAAGAAGATAATCATTTTAAAACAAGATGGAGTGTTGATCATTTGATTTCAGAAACAATTCACAATTCTCTTAAGAAATTATTTGAGAATCTTTCGGACGAAGAATTAATTATTGAAAATGAACTAATCAGTAGATTTCTTGATGAAGTTAAAGATTTATCCGAACAATATCGTAATGAAGAAATAGCCAAGAGATGGTTATCAATATCTAAAAAAATTAGCCGTAATCCTTTAGGTGAATGGGGTAAATCAACTTCTTCAAATATAAAAACTAGAGGTGTAAAAGACTTTGCCTTTTTAATGATGAGAAAACACGGCTCGCCAATGCATTTTCGTGAAGTAGCTCGTGCCGTTGCTGATACTTTTGATAAAAAATGCCACACAGCGACTTGTCACAATGAACTTATAAAAGACCCTCGTTTTGTTTTAGTAGGTAGAGGAATTTACGCTTTATCAGAATGGGGTTATAAAACTGGAGTTGTCAGAGACGTTATCAAGGAACTAATTAAAAAGAATGGCCCAATGAAGAAAGAAGATATTATTGAGCAAGTCATGAAAGAAAGATACCTAAAGAAGAATACTATTTTAGTTAATTTGCAGAATCCAAAATATTTTAAGAAAAATAAAAATGGTTTGTATAGTTTAGCTTAATTTTAAAAAAACCAGAGTTAACTACTCTGGTTTTTTTGTTGAAACTTATATAGTTTGATATAATACATAGGCAGTGGAAACATTTAATTTAGCACAGGTGATTATTTCTGGAATTGGTTATTTAATGCCAATTCCTTTGGCTATGGCTGCCTTATTTTTATGGCATGAATATCGACAAGATAGATTTATTGCAGGAATAAAATGGGTGTTACTTGAGATTCAAGTCCCTCGAGATGTAATTAAAACTCCAGCTGCGATGGAACTTATTTTTTCGAACGCTCTTTATCATAAAAGTAATAAGGGTTTTTGGGAGGTGTATATTCAAGGAGCTCCTTGGTTTTGGTTTTCACTAGAAATTGTTTCGATTGATGGAAGAGTTCACTTTTTTATTAGAACTCCAACGAGAATGAGAGATTTGATTGAAACCCAAATTTATGGACAGTATCCTCAAGCTAAAGTTGTTGAAGTTGAAGATTATACTTTAAAGGTTCCACAATACAAAAAAGATGGTGATTGGAGCATTTGGGGTTGTGAATTTACCAAACTCAATCATGACGTTAGAACCATAAAAACATACCGGCAAATAGAAGAAATGAAGTCTGGAACCAAGGAAGAGTTTAAGATAGATCCTATTACTCCAGTGATTGAATATATGGGAGCTATACCTAAAGGTCAACAAGTTTGGATTCAGATAATTGTTAGACAAAGTATTAAAAAATATTATAGTCGACAAAAAGGTCAAAAGGTTAGTATTGAAGATTATGCTCTTGAGTATGTGTCAGAGATGTTTCCAGAATATTCTAGAATTGTTACAAGTGAATCAGCCCCTGATGTTAAAGAGGTTCGTCCACCGGCTTATCTTGATGCTATTATAAGACCAATTTTATCTAATGCAGCTCAAATTCACTTTGATTGTGGAATTCGTCTGGTTACTTTATCTAATAATAAATATTGTTCAGCTGATCAATTTGAAAATCTTCGTCGATCTGCTAGATTGCTATTTCGTCAATACGCGGCTACTAATTCAAATGAATTTGAAAGAGTTAACTCAACTCAGTTTGATGCTCCGTGGGCTGACCCAACAGGTCTTGCTTTAACTAAAATAAAAAAGAGAACATTAGATTTTTATCGAGGAAGAACATTTTTTCATCCACCATTACAATATTCTTTGAAATATCCATTTCTAATAAGTACCTTTTTTCCATCACATCAACCTAAAATATTTGTATTGTCTGCTGAAGAACTAGCTACAATTTTCCACTTTCCAGGAATGGTTTCAGAGACTCCAAGCTTTAAGAGAATTGAATCTAAAATTGCAAAACCACCTTCTAATTTACCGATATAGTTTATGGACAATGAAAAATATACTTACCAAATTAATAATTTTTGGAAATTAAAAGTTAAAACAGTTTTAAATATTTTCTTTGGGTTGTGTGGAATATTAATTATCTCGTACTATCTTTTTTCTGCCCCAGTAAATACTAGTAATAATAAAGATCTTATCATTCATGTTTCTCAAAATGACAGTTTAAGTAATATTTCAGAAAATTTGAAAAATAAGAAAATTATTAAATCAGAATTTTTGCTAAAAGCTTTTATTGTTTTATTTAATTCAGACAAAGAAATAGCTCAAGGAGATTATCTTTTAAGTAAAAAGTCACCAGTTTTTTCGATAGCTTGGCAATTGGCTCACGGAAAACATAAGACCAATCCAATTAAAATTACCTTAAGAGAAGGTTTGACCAATGACCAAATGGCTAATATTTTTGCTGATAAGCTGTCTTTGTTTCGGCGAGATTTATTTATAGAAAAAACAAATGGAAAACAAGGATATCTCTTTCCTGACACTTATTTTTTCTTCCCAATGGATACAGCCAGCGAGATTTATGATAAAATTTCAAATAATTTTATAAAACAGACCCGAAAGATAAAAGAAGAAGCCCTTGTTTTGGGGAAAGATTTTGATGAAATAATAGTCATGGCTTCGATTATTGAAGGAGAAGCGAGTGGCAAAGAAGATGCCCATATTATTTCGGGTATTTTATGGAAAAGAATTAAAATTGGGATGCCCTTGCAAGTTGACGTGGAAAAAGAGACATATCAAAAAAGGGGATTACCAGATAAGCCAATAAATAATCCCGGGCTAGCTTCAATTAAGGCTGCTCTTTACCCAGAGGATTCTCCTTATTTGTATTACTTACATTCTAAAAGTGGTCAAGTTTATTTTGCTAAAAATTTAAATGAGCATAATCAAAATATTCAAAAATATTTGAAGTAAAATAATTTATGAAGAGATTAGAAAAAAATAAAAAAACAGTTTTTGTTGGAGTTTCTGGTGGTGTTGATAGTTCAGTCTCAGCGGCTCTCTTGAAAGACCAAGGATATAATGTTGTTGGGGTTTTTATTCGTACATGGACACCAGATTTTATTGAGTGTACTTGGAGAGATGAACGTCGTGACGCGATGAGGATTTGTGCCCATCTCGGTATTCCTTTTTTAGAGTGTGATGCTGAAGAGGCTTATAAAAAAGGTGTAGCAGATTATATGATAGAAGAATATAAAAAAGGTAGAACCCCCAATCCAGATGTAATGTGTAACAGAGAAGTTAAGTTTGGAGTTTTTTGGAATTTTGCCAAAGCACATGGAGCAGATTTTATTGCAACAGGACATTATGCACAGAATAATTATGAACTAAAAACAAAAATTTTCGAATTAAAAAAGGGGAACGATCAAACAAAAGACCAGTCTTACTTTCTTTGGACACTCACCCAAGAAGATCTTTCGCATGTTCTATTTCCAATAGGCCACTTAAACAAAAGTGAAGTTAGGAAGTTGGCAAAAAAATATAAGATTCCTGTAGCAAACAAGAAAGATAGCCAGGGTGTTTGTTTTTTAGGACCTCTTGATATGAAAGATTTTCTTCGTCATTACATAGAAACAAAAGAAGGAGATGTTGTTAATGAAAAAGGAGATATTATAGGGAAACATACTGGAGCTGTGTTTTTTACTCTTGGAGAAAGACATGGGTTTATCATAAACAAAAAATCAAAAGAAGATAAACCTTTATATGTTGTAGATAAAGATATTAACAAGAATACAATTACTGTTAGTCAAAAAATTTCACCATCTAAAAATGAGCAACCTTTAGATGGTTATTGTAGCTATAATTTAATTAACACTAATTGGTTAATCCCTCCTGTTGAAGATAGAAATTATCAGTGCCAGATTCGTTATCATGGAGAAATGATTGATTGTAGGGTAGAAAGTTATGATGCCAGAAAAGCAAAAATCATATTTACCAAAAATATTTTAGTAGATAAAGGGCAATCAATTGTTGTTTATGATAATGAAATTTGTTTGGGTGGAGGAGTTGTAGAATAAATATGATATTTTACGGTTTAACCTTTTTAGTATAATATTAGTGAATATGACATCAAATGAAATCAGGGAAAAGTTTTTAAAATTTTTCGAGTCTAAAAAACACAAAATAATACCTAGTGCATCTTTAATTCCAGAGAATGATCCATCCGTCCTTTTTAATACGGCTGGAATGCAGCCCTTAGTACCATATTTACTAGGGCAAAAACATCCTATGGGGACAAGACTAGTTGATGCTCAAAAATGTGTTCGGACAGGGGATATTGAAGAAGTTGGAGATAATCGGCACCTCACTTTTTTTGAGATGTTGGGCAATTGGTCGCTTGGAGATTATTTTAAGGAAGAAGCAATCGCTTGGAGTTTTGAGTTTTTAACTTCTAAAGAAAATGGACTTGGTCTTGATAAAGATAGATTATATGTGACGGTTTTTGAAGGTAATAATGATGCTCCTCGAGATGATGAAGCTCTAGAAATTTGGAAAAAATATTTACCAGAAGATAGAATTTATTTTCTACCAGCAAAAAATAATTGGTGGAGTGCAGGAGAAAATGGACCTTGTGGTCCGGATACAGAAATATTTTATGATGTGAACGAAAACCCAATTGGGGATATGTCTCATGACGAATTCGTAAAAGCAGATGATGAGGGGAGAGTGATTGAAATTTGGAATAATGTCTTTATGCAGTACGAGAAAAAAGATGGGAAAGTTGTCGGAAAATTGTCACAACACAATGTAGACACCGGAATGGGGCTTGAGAGAATTACAATGGTGGTTCAAGGTGCGAAGACGGTTTTTGACACAGATTTGTTTGTTCCGATTTTAGAAAAAATTAAAGAACTTTCTTCAGAAAGAGATGAGAAGATAGAAAGAATTATTGCTGACCATATTAGAACAACCGTTTTTATGATTGGGGATGGAACAATTCCTTCTAATGCTGGGGCTGGTTATGTTCTCCGTAGAATCCTACGAAGAGCTATTCGTTTTGGAGATAAAATTGGGATGAAAGAAAAAGATTTACTTTTACTTTCTGATATTGTAGTAGAGAAGTATGGAGATGCTTATCTTGAATTAGAAAAAAATAAATCAATTATTAAAGAAGAAATAGAAAAAGAAGAAAATAAGTTTAGAGAAACGTTAAATAAGGGATTGAAAGAATTTGAAAAGGGAATAGATCCATTTATTTTATTTACTACCTATGGATTTCCGATAGAACTTACAGAAGAACTTGCGAAAGAAAAAGGAATAAAAATAGAGAGAGAAGATTTTAATAAAAAAATGGAAGAGCATCAGAAACTTTCACAAACTGCATCTGCTGGGATGTTTAAGGGCGGGCTAGCGAATCACAGTGAAAAGACGGTGCGACTTCACACTGCTCACCATCTACTTTTAGCAGGATTACAAAATGTTGTTAGCCCTACAATAAAACAACGAGGAAGTAATATTACAGAAGAGCGACTTCGTATGGATTTTATGTTTGACAGAAAACTAACAGATGAAGAAAAAAAGAAAGTCGAAGATTGGGTGAATGATAAAATACAAAGAGGTTTGAATGTTATCCGTCGTGAGATGCCACTTTCAGAAGCAGAGAAGGTTGGAGCTGAAATGGAGTTCGGAGCAAAGTATCCGGATATTGTGTCTTTGTATTTTGTCGAAGATGAAAATGGGGAAGTGATATCTAAAGAATTTTGTGGAGGTCCGCACGTTTCGAACACTTCTCTGTTAGGAAAATTTAAGATTCAGAAAGAAGAAGCAAGTTCTGCTGGAATTCGTCGAATAAAAGCTGTTTTGGAGTAATTTAATTCCTTTTTTTGTTAATCCTGTAGTATAATAAAAATACTATGGGATTTTTGTTTAATAGTAAAAAAAAAGAAGAGGTTGTTGCAATTTTTGATATTGGCTCAGGAAGTATTGCTGGGGCAATTGTTCGAATTCCAAAAGATAAAGATGAGCTTCCTGTTATTTTAAAATCAATTAGAACAGAAATTGACTACAATAAAGAGAAGTTGGATACAAATGTTTTTATTAGGAATATGTTAAAGACCTTAGAGGATGTATCTCATGATGTCTATTTGATGAAGTTCGCTCCTCTTAAAAAGATATTTTGTGTTGTTGCTTCTCCTTGGTATTCTTCTGAAACAAGAGTTCTGAAAACGACAAAAGATTCTGAGTTTATTTTTACCTCTAAAATTGCAGATGATTTGTTGCAAAAAGAGATAAAGGAAATATTAAATTTTAATAATAAAAAGAATAAAAGTATCTATAATGAACTTGAAATAATTGATAGTCAGGTTATGAGTGTATCTTTGAATGGTTATCAGATGGAATCACCCTTGGGAATACGAACTAAAGCTGTAGAGATAAACATGATTGTCTCTTTAGCTCAGAAATTCTTTTTAGACAAAATTCGAAAAGTTATTTCAAAAGATTTTCATGACACTCCTGTTGTTTTTTCTTCTTTTATGGTGGCTTCATATCTTGCTATTCGTGATAAATACATAAGCCCAGATTCATATTTAATTTTAGATATTGGAGGAGAGATAACTGAAGTAGGTATTGTTTCTCGTGGGTCTTTAAAAGCTTCTCTTTCTTTTCCTTTTGGGAAGAAGACTATTTTTAGATATATTTCAACTAAAATGGAGGTTGACTTAAGAGATGCAAAAGAATTGTTTAATCTCTACAATGATGACAATTTAACCGAAAAGAAGAGAAAAGAATTGGAACCTCTTTTTAAATCAATAGAGAATTCTTGGAGTGAATCTTTTAGAAATTGCATAAGTCTACTCCCTCATGTCTTAGCTCTTCCAAGTACAATATTTTTAACCGCAGACAATGATGTACTTAAGTGGTTTAAAAATGTAATTAGTAATGAAGAGTTTATTCAATCAATGACTCTTTTGCATAAATGTACGGTTATTTCTCTAAATGGAAATGAATTTAATCAAATGTGTAAACTAAATGATAAATCTGATTGTGACCCATTTTTAATGATTGAAGCTATCTCTGTTGCACGTAATAAATTTAAATAAATATGGTTAAAAGAATAATAGAAGACATAAAACCAAAGACTAGGCAAAACAGACAACCAGAACAAATAAAAAAAATAATTTTTCCTAAAATAGAAAAAAAAGAGATAGAAATAAGTGAGGAAAATTTAATTAAAAATAAAAAGAGGTTGTCTACCA
>JAQVGE010000031.1 GCA_028696935.1 Minisyncoccota bacterium
CCACTCACACCACGTGAAGAAGTTGCCATACAGGGAGTGCCTTTATCGGATATAAACCACTTCTCCGAGCTATATAGGTATTTCCCCGCCTACGCCGAAACGTTCTTCCAATAGCAGACCACAATGTTTAGGCGGGATGCCGCCTACCCATGCAATTGCCGTATACGTGTTGCCTCCCGGCCAATACAATCCCCCGCGTATTTTACTTCAGCCTCCGTCGTCGGTCTCCCCAGACCGATCCGAATTGAAGAGTGAACATCCGCGTCGCTCATCCCCAGTGCCTTGAGGACATGCGACGGTTCCACGGCGGCGGTCGTGCAAGCGGATCCGGAAGAGATCGCCGCGTAGTCCGTTAGCGCAATAATCAACGCCTCGCTCTCCACACCCGGGATGCACACATTGAGATTTCCGGCCAATCGATGTTCTGCGTGGCCGTTAAATCGGATGTCCGGGAGCGCGGCCTTTAGATACGCAAACAACTCATCCCGCATCTTACGCAGGCGGCTTTGCTCTTTTTTCATTTCTCGCAACGAGATCTCGACGGCCTTTGCGAAACCCACAATCCCTGGCACATTGAGCGTACCCGACCGCAAACCCCGCTCGTGACCGCCGCCGTCAATAATCGGGTGAATCGGAACTCGGGGCAAGCTTCGCCGGCAGTACAAGGCGCCCACCCCTTTGGGCCCATACATTTTATGGGCTGAGCAAGCCAACAGGTCGATGTTCATTTCCTGAACATCCAGCGGAGATTTCCCAAACGCCTGCGTTGCGTCGGTCATGAAGAAAACCTTGCGCTCTCGACAGATACTTCCAATCTCTTGGACGGGTTGAATCACGCCAATTTCGTTGTTCGCAGCCATTATGCTGACCATGACCGTCTCTGGCCGGATCGCTGCTGCCACGGCACTGGGCTGCACCATCCCCTCGGCATCGACCGACAGATAGGTTACTCGGGCACCTTCGGCCTCTACGCGCTTCATGGAATCAAGTACCGCCTTGTGCTCCGTCACGACCGTAATGAAATGTGGACTCTCCCCCTTATTGGCAAAGAACACTCCCTTTATGGCCAGATTGACGGCTTCAGTCGCTCCAGACGTAAAACAAATATCCTGTGGCTTTGCATTGAGGGCTCTTCCAATGACGTCCCGTGCAGATTCTACAGCCCGAAAGGCGTCCCTACCAAATAGATGATTTTTGGAGGCTGAGTTGCCGAAGGCCTCAGAGAAGTATGGGAGCATTACCTCCAAGACTCGCGGATCGACGGGGGTTGTAGCCTGATAATCTAGATAGATTGGAAGGTTAAGTTCTGCGCTCATAGACGCGTTCTTTTCCCTTTATTGGAAGGAGTGCGGGCCCCATGGGCCAGAGGAAGCAAGCTGGCCATGTCAGCAAGGCTCCGAACACGCGAGGCCATGATCTCAACCCCCCGATTCATATGTGCAACGAAGGGGCCGTCAATGTCCCCGCCTTGCATGCAATTTAAATCACTTTTCTTGTTCATCCAAACCAGCAATAGAGACACATAAGCACGTGCACATTGCCCCAAAAGGGTATATCGATCAATTTCACGTCCGCCATTAAGTTTGGCGTCTGGACGCGTCGGCACACCTGGTTCTTCAAGAGAAAGGCAGAACCCCATTCGGCATATGTAATTCCGATCCAGGCCGGTTCTGGCCTTTAGCATTCGGAGCCTGCTCTCGGCCTCCGTTGAAAAGGGGATTTTTCGCAAGGTCAACTCAGCCATGGTTGGTCTCCTTCTCTTTCCAGAAATACTCACGCCGTGGGTAGGTCCGACGTTCTGCCTTGTCGTATACAAGGTGATAGCAATGCGACACCGAAGGCTGCAACTCGTCAAACAACGTTTTATCCACCTCGGTGTCCGTTGAAAGCAAAATCACTTGGTGGCCCGCATGGGGAAAATAGTTCTGGACCAGATTCATCCGATGGGCGCTGTCCAGTCGTCCCAAGGGTGTATCTACAATGACGGGCAGTGGCCTCCCGGACGTCTTGGCAAGACCCCAAAGAATTGCAATCGCCAATATTTGCTTCTCGCCTGCGGACAATTCTTCGCGAGGGATGGTGCGGCCATTATGGTCGTGCAAGTTCACCTCAAACGTTTTGGGGTTGATTGAGACCCCATGCAACAAATCCCCCTTCCTCGAAAGTCGGTTAAAACATTCCGTCACCGTCTGGCACAGCACCTGCACCTTCATTTCAGTCAATTGCGCCAGGTATTTGTCCAGGGCTTTTTGGGCATTGCCAACCATGGCCAGTCTGCGCTCCACGCTGGCCATATTCTGCGTGCGCTCTTCGATGCGGACCTTCTCCCTTTCCTTCATGGCCAACTGGTTCCGCAAGGCGGCCATCTGTTCGTCGGCAGCCTTTAACTCAGCCTGCTTGCCGCCTAACAACTGGTTTTGTTGCTTCAGGTCATCAAACACCGGGGCCAAAACCGTTTGGTCCGGCACCATGTCGAGTTGCTTCCGGATCTCTTGGGTTTCCCTTTCGCGTACTTCCATGTCTTTGCACAGTTGCCGCATCGTTTCGGCAGATTTCTCGCGCGCTTCGCGCAACCAATCCGTTACACGGCCGGCATCCATCTCCGAAAGCCCCATCAACACCGAGGTCTCGTCCTCATTCCCGCTCGAATTCATGCGACCGGCTATTGTTTCACGTACAATGCGCAACGCTTCCTTTCGGACCGCCGCATCAGCTAAGCTAGGAGCCTTTGACAAGTTTCGAGTCAAGGCCTGCTGCAACCCTTCAATTTCTTTGCGCAACAAGGCGTGTCGGCGCACCCCTCTTTCGGTTTCGATCTGCCCGGTTAAGTCCTCCGCTAGGTCAGGACAGAGGGCAAGCGGGAACAACCCCTCACACTCTTGCCTAACCCGTCGTTGTAATTCTCGGATCTCGGCTTCTAGGACAACCTGCCGCTCTTGTTTGGCAGGCCGGTTCTGGGCAAAAGCTCCGCCCTGTTCTTGAAGTTGGCGCTCATAACGTTCGATATCCCCCCGGATCCCCGCACAATCCTTCTCCAATTCCCCGCGCTTTTCAACCATGCCTTCAAGGGCCTTCTTGAGGTCCTCGATCTCGCCAAGCACCTGTTCATAGGCTGCGGCCTCTTCCGTGTTCAGATGTTCATTTGCCTCGCGCGTTGCCATGATGCCCAAATCTGCCTTGAGCCGCCGAACGACATCCAGTCCCAGCAATGACCTGATCGCCTCAGCGATGGCCGTGTCTCCCGATATGTCATCTGCTATCCGCTTGATCTTCTCCCCATCGAAGAAAAATAGTTGCGAGAGCCCCTCTGGCACCACGTCGCTAATGAACGCCTGCCAGTGTTCCGGCTCTAAATCGGAAAGGGTCGGCCAAGTGTTGTAATCCCCGTCGCGCGAGGCCGCATCTCTTCGGTAAACCTGAAGGCTTTCTGTGGCTCCATTTCCATTGGTGATGTTCCAACAGCGTTGCACATAGTAGGTTTCGCGCTTCCCGCGGAGGACAAAATCAAACTCAACGCCAACCCGGGCATAGTCGAATTGGATGAGGGCATTTTTGGAGCGATGCACCAATCCCCGCAGATGCTCCTGATAGCTTTTCTCGCTGATTCGAGCTCCAATTGCAGTCTTGCCATATAGCGCCAGGCGAACAGCATCCAAGAGCGTCGTCTTGCCTGCCCCGTTCATACCTCCGATCAAGATAATCGGCCGCACTTTCTGACCCTTGCCTTGCGGGATGAGATCGATTTCGTTTCGGCCGGAATACAGCCCGTAGTTCTCAAGGATTACCCGGTTAATTCGCACGGGATTCCTCCTTAATGACTGTTTCCTCGGGGGATTTCCGCTTTTCGTCCGCCCATGCTTCTTCCAGAGATCGCCAGTCCTTCTTGAGAATCTTATGGAGTTCTTTATATACGCCGGCCCTACGGCTCATGCCGTGGAACTCCCGCTCCTTGTCCATCAGCTCAATGAGCAACCCGTCCGGCACGCCATATTCTCGCCCAGCCTCTTCCAAAACCCGCTTCTCTGCGCCACCCATCCCCGACCAGTCATCATCCAACCATTCCAGCCGTTCCCACATGACCCGCTCGTAAATCGCCGGCAAGGAGTCCTCCCAGTCCCCTTCCTCATGAAGCCATATTTGACGAATCTGATGCAATTCTTCATCACGAATAAGCGAAACATCTTTGTCGGGTCCTTCACTTCTCAATTGAATCTGAGTTTCAAGAAGACGCCTTAATATTTCTTTTCGGAACTCTACTTTAAATGGCCCATGAATCAATTGCTGGCATCCTTGGGTGTCTGTATAAAACTGAATACGACCAGTTCGCCTTCTAAAGTCTCGAATTGAATTTTTATCTGTAGAATTGCTCCCTGTTGCAGCTAACCAATTCCGAAAATCTAGCATTGCTTGAAGCCATAATTCGCCGTTATCGATCATAGCCTCCATGGTTCGGTCACGATCTACAACTGTGCACACCCAACAGCCAAAGCGTCCGCCACCACAAGAAGGGGTGGATTTATCAATGACTAAAGGACATTCCCCCGCCTGTGCATTTCGATACATTGTTATCAAGTCTCGATTGTCGCCACCCCAAGGAGGAGGCGTGCTTGTTAGATAAGTCCACACGTCTTCCGTTGACCAGTTTTCAATCGGGGTAAATACCCAGGCGTTGGGTAATGAGTTATGACGAAACACCATTGTGCCAACCTCTCGTCGTTGTTGCATTACCTGGGCCCGGGTTCCGCTCTCCGCTTTCCGCGCTCCAAGCAGAATCAGAACCTCCCCATGTTGGTTCACTTTACTGAGAATGAACGATGTAGTTGGCTGAATCTTCATCCGATCGGTGCACCATCGGAAATTATTATAAGGAGCAGGATAGCCTCGCCCAATGAGATTGACCCAAAAGGAATCCTCCGCCGGAGGACCAACTTTGATGGCCTCAACTGGTAGACTGGCTTTTTTAGCGGCCGCGTTAATTGAATCCAGCATCTTAGCAAGATGTCTCTCCACTATCGGGCTTTCGACATATGTGTCTGATGTAACAACATATATTGGCTTTCGGAGAGACTCTGCCGGCAAAGACATTAATGCGCGCCAGACCAACTGCAATACACATGTTGAATCTTTGCCGCCACTGTAGCCAATGACCCACGGTCTACTATCCGCTAGATACTGTTGACGAACCATATCTAAACCCATTTCGAGCATCTCTTTTGTTAGCGATGCTTTAATCTTTGTGCGCTTATCTCCCATTTGATCGCACGCCTTTCATGTATTGCCGCTCGACTTTCTCTTCGCATGGGGATAGCGGCAAGCCCAACGCCGTCTTAAGAACATTTGCCGTGAGAATTACGTTGTTTTGCGCTTTGCTCAGTCGCCCCCCGATCAATGCCCGACCTTCCCACTGGGCAGCATTGCTTCGAGACCAGTCGATCTTTTGCAGCGCCGTCAGTTTTTTGTGCCAGTTTCGCGCATGCGCAGCAATCAGCGCTGAACCGGCAATCGCAATGGCCTGCAAAGCGATGCCGTGCGCATGAACATAGTCACTGCGCAATTCGCTTGGTGCAACTTTCCGATCGAGTGCCGCCTGCCAGTCCGGGATAAATCGGGCAACCTCATTCCAAAAATGCACAGCTAATTCTTTCTCCTCTACGGCAACATCTTCTCCATCCTTCTTATTGAGAAGCCGCCGCGTTGCCTGGTAGATGCTGCTCAAGGTAAACAATTTCCGGGAGCGGTTGGAAATTGTGCTCTTGGCCTTTTCGGTCATTCCCCGAAAAACCTCAACCTCCTGGGCCAACTCATGGGACAGTTTGGCCATTGGATCACGGTGATCATACAGGATACCCAAAGACTTGGTCGGCCGGATGGCATACCGATTGAGGTCCGCAAACATCTGCTGGCTCCGCTCAAGAGCGGCATCAACAAAGAACACCACCGAGATCGTCTCATATTTCAGGGCGGGATTGGCCTCAAGGGCCCTTTCGATGGCAGCCCGGCGGTGCTGTCCATCATTGATCAAGATCCGGGCACTCATCGGCACGGACAGAATTCCCAACTTGCGGCCGATCTGATCCTCCCCCGTAGCCGTGAAGACCACCTTACCGTCAATGGACGCCGTCAACGACGAGAAGATGTATGACTTGGGATTCTCCACGATATACCGCGCCATGGCGGGAATACGCCCTTTGTTCAATACCCTTTGGGCGCGCAGTTCGGGAGGCAACTCGGCTTCCATCACGTTGAACAGGCGCGGCACATACTCCATAGGGCACATGCTCACATAGTATTCGCGCCCCGCCTGAAGTCCACGAATGGCAGGGAAGGAGTAGCTGAAATCCTGAGGCACCGTTTTGTTCATAGTGCCTATTTACCCCGGGAAAATATGGAAGTCAACAGCTATACTTCCATTGTCATGTAGATGACTTCTAATGTCCCTCCTGCGGGATACTGCTAGAAAGCCCGCCAAAGGCCGACAGTGATGGCCAATGGCTACGCAAAAGCGGCTAAACTACTCGCCAGAAATGACAACGTCCAGTGCGCACATATAGATTGGTAGAGATTCCTGTTCTACTCCTGTAGCGCCTCCCCGGCCTCTTTCATCACGGCAAGGATCGCCTGACTAACTGTCGGACCAGCTCTCATTCGTCCGGGCTCTCCCCAAGACGGCTGGACATCTTCGCCAATACTACCAGCACTGCGTCGATTTGCTTCTTACTCTTGAATGAAATGCTTTTACGGGTTTTCCAAGTATCGTCGTGAAGTTGCCAACGATAGACTGCCACGAAGGGCTTTTGGGTTTTCGGATCTTGGATAAGCAAGACGGCTGTCCACCAACCACCAGCCCGGGATACTGTCTCGGCGTCAAGAATCTGATCCTTGTAATAGTCACTTACCGGAAAACTTTGTCCCAAGGCCATGACCTATGTCCCCCATTCCATTGATATTTCGCATTCCGACGCCTCCGCCTTGATCCCCAGCCGGCGCTTAAGTTCAATCGCCAGTTCAACGGCATGCCCTCCTCGGGCATTATCAGTGATGACATGCTTTGCGCCCGTGGCTTGCACATACTCAAGCGTCCCCGCAAAATCTGCGTGGTTCGTCAGCGCAACACTCAGCGAACGGTCTGAATAAAGTAGAACCGGATTTTCGTGATCTGTCCGAAAGGCACTAAGGCTGATCGTCGTCCCGTGAGTGACTTGTATCGGAAACTGGTCTCCCGTCCCGTAGAATCGAATATACCGGCCGGATTCCACAGCCGCCTTCGCCTCGGGTGACTTGATACACAGGACGTGCCCGATGGGACATCCATACTCCCGATATACGTCGATCTCTTTGCACATTCTGGGGCTTGCGATCAAAGCACAGTGCTCCAACTCTGAAAGGACCTGAAGTCCCCGGTGTACGGTCCCGCGATGCGCTTTCAGGTGAATCGGCCCCTGCTTCAGCTTTTCGATTGCGATACTCAGAAGTTGCTGTTCGGCCTCTTCCTGGGTATATGTCCGCACGCTATTTTCCGAGCCATATGTGCTGTCCAATACCAATTCATCCACTTCGATGACCTTGTCCAACGGCCACTGAAAGTCACCCGAATACCCAACCCGTCGGCCACCTGCCAACTCAACCGCCACCTGTACGGAACCAAGCATGTGGTTGGATGATTGCAGCATGACTCGCGAAGTGCGAATGGTTCGCCAATCTCCGAACCCAAGCGCGACAATGTTGTCCCGCACTGATAGATCCGCGTTGAACTCGGCGATTAAAAGTTTCCGCGTGGCCTCAGTCAGATATATATCCTGAATCCCCTTGCTAGACTCGAAATTGCTCATATGGTCGATATGAACATGTGTTTGCACCCGGACAGGATAGTCCCGGTGAAATCCATCACATGTCACATCCGGCCCCAAAAGCACAACGCCGGAGGCCGTCACGCCGATATGACCATCACTCATGTTGCCAAAACCCTTTTTACAAGTCCGCGGTTGATGATTGATTCGAAATCTTCAGGGCCCTCTTTGAGGCGCGCTGCTCCTTGCTCATCTGTCACGAGTGTAAAGCGTTCGGCACCCAGGCGACCCGCGATTCGAACACTTCCGAATGCCTCTTTCATTACACCACCGAACAGCGCATCGCGGTCTGCTTGATGCATAGCCGCGAGGGCTCGTTTAATATCAGCGCCAATTACGCCTCCGAGAAAGACATGTTTTCGTGTAACTGAAGACCGCATTCCAAGCACTTCGGCAACACATTGCTTTATATCCCTATTGGAACGGTGACGAATTTGAATGATCTGGCGCACCTCTTCCTTGCCCATCTGATTGGCCACAATTTCTTGAGCCGCCGCATCCTGTTCTTCCGAATTCAGCTCACCCAGTCTCCAGGCCGCTTCAAAGGACATGGTTGCGCCCGTCTGTCCCCAGTCAACTATGTGACGAATATTGGGGGTAAGCTTAAGCAACTTCAGAAACCGAGACACCATCGTTGGCCCATTTAAATGAACAAACCGAGCACAGTCTGAAGGCGAAGCGCCTGCGCTGATACTCTTATTAAATACCTCCGCAACTTCGACTGGGGAAAGTCGACGTTTTCCGTGATGTGTTCCCACGGAAAGCAGAAGATCGCGACCTTCTTCGGCAGAGAGGCCAGGGAGCATAACTATTCTCCCGCTGAATAACCCTTGCCCGTGAGAGCCTCTTCAATCAGCGTGCATGCCGCATCATCCACCGACGTGGCTTCATCCTTGGCATACTGCTTCAGCGACTGGTGGAGGGTGGTTCCAACCGTCACGACAATCTGCGTGATTTTATCGCCAGTCTTGGCCGCTTCGATTATCTCGGTTACATCTGCGGTGGGATCATCTTCTCGCCGGCGGACCACGCGGTCCTGCTGGGCCCCGCTCATGCCGGCCAACTCCTTGGCCAGAACCACGGCCTCGGCGGCATCAAATTCCCCGGAAACCGATGCGGCATCCTGAGCCCGCAGCGCCACCTTCAAATCGATCTCGCTGTTGTCCACCAGCTCCTTCAGCGCTGGTTGTAGCCGATCGTATTTCACATAAAGGGCTACCTTCGGATAAGGCAATCCCGTATCGTCGGCCACGTCCTTGATCGAGCCATATTTCCGATACAATGCCGTGCAGGCGTCGATCAAGTCCTTTCGGTTCAGGTCCCGCCGCACGAGATTCTCCGTCACGGAAATGACTTTGGCCTCGGCCTCATCGACCTAGCGGTCAAGAATGCAGGCAAGAATCGTATCCTTTTTGAGCTGTTTATGGGCAAGATAGCGGCGCTGCCCGGTCAGGATTTCG
>JAQVGE010000032.1 GCA_028696935.1 Minisyncoccota bacterium
GATGATGGCGACGGAGTTATTATATCGAGTTTATACGCTCGAGACAGAATGAGCATATTCGCAAAACCAATAGTTAAAGGTTCCTCTAATTTTGAATTAACAGAGGAGGAAAGAGAAGTTTTGGATAAATCTAAATAAAGTAAAATGTTATGAAGAATGAAGAAATAAAATCACATATCGTGACGAGACCTCCTGTTGTAGTAGTTATGGGTCATGTTGATCATGGTAAATCTACCCTACTCGATTATATTCGTAAATCTAATATAGTTGCAGGAGAATCTGGTGGAATCACTCAACACATCAGTGCTTATGAAGTTAAACATAAAGATGAGTCTGGAAATGAACGTTTAGTCACATTTCTAGATACTCCTGGTCACGAAGCTTTTTCTCAAATGAGAACACGAGGTGCCCAAACAGCGGATATTGCTATTTTAGTAGTTTCAGCAGAGGATGGAGTAAAAGCTCAAACAATGGAAGCTTATGAAACAATAATCAGTAGCAAAATTCCCTATATTGTCGCAATAAATAAAATAGATAAAGAAAATGCTAACGCCGAGAAAACTAAAATGGATTTGGCAGAAAAAGGTATTTATTTAGAGGGGATGGGAGGAAATATCCCCTATGTTTTGATTTCAGCAAAAGAAGGAACAGGAATTAATGATCTCTTGGATATGATTATTTTAGTTGCAGATATGGAAGAATTCACAGGAAACACGAAGATAAATGCAATAGGAGTTATTATTGAAGCTAATCGTGACCCTAAAAGAGGAGTCTCTGGTACTTGTATTATAAAAGATGGAACACTAAAATCAGGAATGTTTGTAGCTTGAGGCTCCTCTCTTGTCTCTACTCGTATCATGGAAAATTTTCTAGGAAAAAAGATTGATAAAGCAACCTTTTCATCTCCTGTTTCTCTTGTTGGTTTTGATAAGATACCAGAAGTTGGGAATATATTTAAATCTTTCAATACTAAAAAAGAAGCTGAAAAATATATTAATGAGAATAAGGAATTGGCCGATTCAAAAAACAAAAATACAAATCAAGAAGAGCAAGCTGGTAAGATAATTCCCCTTATTATAAAGACTGATGTCTTTGGTAGTTTTGAAGCAATAGAAAAAGAGATAAAAAAGATAAATACAGAAGAGATATACTTCAAAATTATAAATAATGGAGTAGGCCCAATTGGTGAATCTGATTTAAAAATGGCAAATGCCAGCAACGATAGTATTATCGTTGGTTTTAATGTCAAAATAGATAATAGTGCAATAGACTTAAGTGAGTCTTTAAAAATCAATATTCAAACTTTTGATATTATCTATAAATTAACAGACTGGCTAAAAGAAATTTTAGAGGAAAGACGCCCCAAAGTAGAGTCCGTAGAAATTGTTGGAACACTAAAAGTCCTGAAAACTTTTGGTGAAACAAAAAATAAAAAAGTTATCGGGGGTAAGGTAACGAGTGGGCAAATAAAATCTGGAGGAAACATTAAAATTATGCGTCGTGATTTTGAACTAGGATTGGGTAAAATAGTTGAATTGCAACATAACAAAATTAAAGTTAAGGAAGTTTCTGTAGAAGAAGATTGCGGAATGATGATTGAATCAAAGGTTGATATTGCTACAGGTGACGTATTTGAGGCTTTTATTACAACGATTAAATAATTATTATATGCCCGAATTTCGTGGAGAAAAAATAACTAATAGAATTAAAGAATTATCAGCTCTTTACATAGAAAAATTATCTGGAAACACTTCTATGATAACGGTAACTAGAGTTATTCTTTCTCCTGATAACAAAAAAGCAAAAATAATGATTAGTGTTTTACCAAGAGAAAAAGAAAAAGCTGCTTATGGTTTTATAAGAAGAAATCTTGGAGAGATTCGTAAAAATATTTCAAAAAACTTAAAAATTAATCCAATACCCTATCTTGAAGTTGAGATAGATGAAGGAGAAAAAAATAGACAAAAAATAGACGAACTTTTAAATAACTAGTTGCTAGCTTATAATTTCTAAGTTATAGTAGAAAGAGTTTAGTTAAGGTTTACATTTTTTAAAATAAAGCCTAGTTGTAAAGGGGTAAAAAAGAAACAAAAAATGGGAATTTTGCCGATTATAATAGGATATTGTTTCTTTAATTTTAAGGCCTAGTCGCCAAGTGGTAAGGCAAGAGTCTGCAAAACTCTTATACGGCGGTTCGATTCCGCCCTAGGCCTCTCGGAAATAATAATGGTTAATTTTACTTTTTTCTGATAGAATAACAATTATTATTTTAATTTGCCGGGGTGGCGAAATTGGTAGACGCACTTGCCTTAGGAGCAAGCGGAAGAAATTCCATGGAGGTTCAAGTCCTCTCCCCGGCACCAAGAACAAAGTTTTGTTATAAGGGTTTGAAAGCCGGAGTCTGCGTAGGCAGACGAGGCGGGGTCGCGAGATTTTTCAACAGAAAAATACTTGTGACCAAGTTCTCTCCCCGGCACTAGAATTGTTGCAATATTTACCCAAATAGGGTATGATTCTACTTATGACGATTATTGCTAATGTCTTGCCATTTATACAGGTTATCCTTTCTATTGTATTAATTGTTGCTATCTTGCTACAACAATCAGACGCTGGAGCAGGTGGTGTTTTTGGGGGTGGAGATGGAGGTGGACTTCATCATACTCGACGTGGATTTGAAAAGTTTTTATTTACAATAACTATTGTTATAGGAGTATTACTTGTTATTTCATCGTTAATTGCAATATATATTAAGTAATTATCTTATCTCTCAAAATCAATTAAATTGATCTAGTGCATTCTATGCATAAATTTGTTACATTCATTAAAGAATTTCGTATTCCTAATAAAAAAGAACTTTTAGAAGCAATAAATTCTTTCTCAAAAAGAAAATTCGCTTTGTTTTTTCTGATGATAATTTTATCCCTTGTTTCTACTGTCATTCTTTTAAATAAAATAAATTCTGAATTAATGACAACAGTTCCTATTAACGGAGGAACTTTAACTGAAGGAATTGTCGGGATGCCAACTCTCATTAACCCAGTTCTTGCTTTGTCTGATGCAGACAAAGATTTAACATCAATTGTCTACAGTGGACTTATGAGAAAATTACCCGATGGGAGTTTTATTCCAGATCTTGCTGAAACTTATACTGTTTCTGACGATGGGTTAATTTATACTTTTAAAATAAGAGAAGATGCTCAATTCCATGATGGTAAAAAAGTAACCACAGAAGATGTCATTTTTACTGTTGAAAAAATAAAAGATCCTTTAATAAAAAGTCCAAGGAGAAATGGATGGGATGGTATCTCTATTACCAAACAAGATGATTTAACCTTAACCTTTACCCTTAAACAACCTTATTTATCCTTTATGGATAATATGACGATAGGTATTCTTCCTTTACATATATGGAAAAATGTTAGCATCCCTGAATTTAGCCTATCCCCTTTAAACATAAAAGCTGTTGGCTCCGGCCCATATCAAATAGAATCTGTTAAAAAAGATAGCAGTAATTTCCCAGAGGAATATAAGTTGAAAAGATTTAAAAATTTTACCTTAGGGTTACCTCATATAAAATATATAAAAATTATTTCTTATGCTAATGAAAAAGATTTAATAAAAGCTCTGCTTTCACACTCTATTGATCAAGCAAGTGGAATTAACTCAGAAAATGCCGAGGATTTAAAAAAAGAAGGCTACACAATTCACACCACAACACTACCTCGTATTTTTGGAATTTTCTTTAACAATGCTAATAACAAAGCATTGGCAGACCAAAACGTCATTAAAGCTTTAGACAAAGCTCTTGATCGCGAGTCTATTATTAATGAAGTATTTAAAGGTTATGGAGAGATTATTCAAAACCCAATCCCTAACAACATCTTTAAAACCGAAGTACCCTCTTCTTACAAAAAATCTAAAATTGCTGACGCTAAAAAAATATTAGAAGATGACGGGTGGTATTTAGATGAAGATGGAATATTTACGAAAGGTGGAATAAAGGTAGAAACTAAAACAAAAACAGTTAGAGGGAAAGAGGTTACGGAAGAAGTAAAGACTGATAATGGTCCAATTATTAAACTTTCATTCTCCCTAACGACAGGAGACACTAAAGACCTTAAGGAAACAGCTGAATTAATAAAAAATCAATTTGCTTTAATCGGAATTGGAGTTGATGTAAAGATTTACGAAACAGGACAGTTAAACCAACTAATCAGATCAAGAAATTATGAAGCCCTTCTTTTTGGTCAATTAGTAAATCATGAATCTAGTTTATATTCTTTCTGGCACTCAAGTCAAAGAACTGACCCAGGATTAAATATCGCAATGTATAACAGTAAAAAAGTAGATGGCATTCTAGAGTCAATTCAAAAGATATCTACACAAGAAGATCGCACCTTGCGTTACAAAGAGTTTATTGCTGAGTTTGAAAAAGATATTCCTGCCCTCTTAATATATTCTCCCAAATACCTTTATGTGACATCAAAGAATTTAAATAATATATATTTTAATTCTCTAGTGAACTCTTCAGACCGTTTTAATTCAATCTATAATTGGTATGCAAACCAGGAGCGTGTCTGGAAAATCTTTAATAAAAATAAATAAATATGAACGATACACAAAAAAACAATCAAAATAAAAACAATAGTAACCATATCATGAGGAATAAAAATCATTCTAGAAGTAGTGTGAGAGTCATGAGAAAACCAGATAACATTAATTCTCCTATTAAAAGGAAGGTTGAAAACTCTCACAAAAAAGATCAGGCAATAAGTAAACCAATAAGAAGTAGTTATCAATATGGTAGTTCAAAAGGAGGAGCTAAAAGGGTTAAAAAACCAAACCAAGCTCCGATAAAAGAAAAACCTTTAACCCTTAAAAAGAGAACCTCAACTATAAACCCTCCAGATAAGGGAGTTATTAGAATTATTCCACTAGGAGGAGTTGAAGAAATTGGTAAAAACATGACAGCTATTGAAATAGGAAATGACATTATTGTCATTGATGCTGGAATGCAATTTAAAACAGAAGACACTCCAGGGATTGATTATATAATACCAAATACTACTTATTTAGAAGACAACAAAGATCGCATTCGTGGAGTTTTTATAACCCATGGACACCTTGATCACATTGGAGGAGTTCCCCTTGTTATGGATCGTATTGGAAATCCTCCAATTTATTCTAGAAATTTAACTATCTTGATGCTTAAAAAAAGACAAGAAGAATTCCCTCACCTCCCTGCCTTAAAAATCAACATAGTAGAAACTAATTCTGTTATTGAAGCTGGGCAAATGAGAGTTAGATTCTTTGGAGTAACTCACACTATCCCTGATTCAATGGGAATAATAATTGAAACGCCTTACGGTCTTATTGTAACTCCTGGAGATTACAAGCTTGATCAGGTGGATGGAAAAGTTTCAGAAGAAGAAGAAAAAGAATACTCTTTCTTTGATAAAAAAGATGTTCTTCTTTTATTGGCTGACTCCACAAACATAGAAAATGAGGGATTTGCGTTACCTGAAGTAAAAGTTCATCAAGGTTTAGATAAATTAATCAAACAAGGAACGGGAAGAATTATCGTCGCCGCCTTTGCTTCTCATGTAACCCGCTTAATAAAAATAGTAGAAATAGCTGAATCTTTAGGAAAAAAAATAGTCTTAGATGGAAGATCTCTAAAAACAAATATGGAGGTTTGCGAACAAGCTGGTATTTTCAAGCCCAAAAAAGGTACAATTATCCCTATCGAGGAAGTAGATAATTACCCTCCGGATAAAGTGATAATTCTAATGACAGGTGCTCAAGGAGAAGAGTTTGCTGCACTAAATAGAGCCGCAAACAAAACTCACAAAAAATTCTCAATTAGAAAGGGTGACACAATAATCCTTTCGGCTTCAATTGTTCCAGGAAATGAAATGTCTGTTCAGCATTTAAAAGATAATTTAACAAGACATGGTGTTAAAATAATAAGCTATCGAACTAGTGAAGAATACATCCATGCAACTGGTCATGGTAACCAAGAAGACATCAAGTGGCTACACAAAAAGACTCACCCTAAATTCTTTATTCCAATCCATGGATATCATTCAATGCTTGTAAAACACAAAGAGGTTGCTATGTCCATAGGAATGTCTGAAGAAAATATCATTGTTCCAGACAATGGCTCAATTATTGAAATAATAAATGAGGGTAAAAAAATGACACTTAGAAAAGAAAAAGTTCCCTCTGGACCAATGATGGTTGATGGGTTTTCAATTGGGGATGAACAAGATGTGGTTATTCGAGATCGTGTTATGCTAGCTCAAGACGGAATGTTTGTCTTAATAGCAACCATAGATTCTCTAAATGGTAAACTTAGAAAATCTCCTGATATTATATCTCGTGGTTTCATTTACTTAAAAGAAAATCAGGAATTACTACATCAGGTTAGAATAATAATTAAAAAAACAATCGAGGATAGCACCTTGGGTATGCACCCAATTAATCTTGATTTAATAAAAACAGCTCTGGGAGATAATATTTCTAAATTCCTGTACCAAAAAACAGCCAAGAGACCACTCGTTATCCCCGTGTTGTTAAATATATAAAATATGGACTCAGTAAAAATACACAGATTATATTTCTTATCATTTTTATTCACTCTCCACATAGCCATCTCTACTTATGTTAATTCAACGTTCTTAACAAGTATTATTAAAGAAAATTACGTCGGATTACTATATACAATCAGTTCAATTCTGATTATTGTTTTGCTTGCCAAGAGTTCTAGAATTTTAAAAAACATAGGGAACCGTAAATTAACACTATATTTTCTGTTATTTAACATGATTTCACTAGCTGGGTTAATATTATCAAAAAACCCATTAGTGATAATGGGGTCTTTTGTTTTGTTTATGGCGACAAATACACTTGTTTATTTTTGCCTAGATATATTCATAGAACATTTTAGTAACCCTCTAAAAACTGGAACAATCCGTGGGCTTTATTTAACGATAATAAACTCAGCCTATGTCATATCTCCATTGATTGCGGCTCTTCTAATTAGCATGGGTGGGTATAAATTTATTTATACCATCGCTATCATTTTAGTCTTTTTTATGGCAATAGGATTAGCATTCTCTGTCAAAACATTTAAGGATAAAAAATACAAAAAAGAACCAATGACAAAAACCTATAAATATCTAAAGGGTGATAAAAATATGTTCTCTATAATTTCCGTAAATTTTCTATTACAATTTTTTTATGCATGGATGGTTGTTTACACCCCTATTTATCTATATAGTCATTTGAATTTTAACTGGGACCAGATTGCTGTTATCTTTAGCATAATGCTTGTTCCTTTTGTTTTATTGGCATTACCTGTTGGTATATTAGTAGATAAATTCAAGGTTAATAAAAAAAATTTGTTGTTTATTGGTTTTTTAATTATTATCCTATCAACTGCTTCCATTTCCATTCTTTCATCTTCTAGGGTAATAATATGGGCAATTATTTTATTTACTACAAGAATAGGAGCTAGTATTATAGAGACAACATCTGAAATATGCTTTTTTGAAAAGATATCAGATAAGGACACAAACATTTTGAGTCTATTTCGAGATCTCTACCCTCTTGCTTATATTATCGCCCCACTAGTAGCAACTTTCATTTTTATTTTTATTCCGTTTAATCAGTATTTCTTTCTGATTCTTGGAATAATAATGACATCAGGCTTTTATTTTATTTCTAATATAAAAAATGAAGAAACACTATCCAATTAGAATAAATAGATATCTTGCATTAAATAATTATGCAACAAGAAAAGAGGCTGATGAACTTATAAAAAAAGGATTGGTTTTTATCAACGAAAGAAAGGCTGTATTAGGAGACCAAGTTAAAGAAGAAGACAATGTTACTCTAAGTAAAAAAATCCCTAAAAAAGAATTTGTTTATTATGCTTATAATAAACCTATCGGAATCTCTACAAACAAAGACTCCAGCGCAAAAGATATACTGTCTAAAACTAAATTCCCAACAAAAGTTTTTCCTGTCGGTAGATTAGACAAAGACTCATATGGATTAATAATAATGACAAATGATGGAAGAATAACAGATAAACTTCTTTCTCCTAAATATGTTCATGAGAAAGAATATATTGTAAAGGTTGAACCTAATATTTCTGATAAATTTATTGAATTAATTCAAAATGGGGTTAAGTTTGATGGAATTACTAGTAAGAAATGTTCGGCAAGAAGAAAAAGTAAAGATACTTTTTACATAACCTTAACTGAAGGAAAAAAACGTCAAATAAGAAGAATGTGTGAAGCTCTTCATCATAAAGTTATCGACTTAAAAAGAATTCGAATAATGAACATAATGCTAGAGGATTTATCTGAAGGAAATTATAGAGAAATAAAAGGAGAAGAATTGAACACCTTTCTAAAACTACTAAATTCTGCAAAAGAAAAACCCTACAAAAAGTAGGGTTTTTCTTTTATTGATTACTGTTGTTGTGCTTCGACAAGACATTGAGCTTGCCATTTAGTTTTTAACACTCCTCTTGTAATTGGACCAGCAATACCATCACCAACTAAATTATTGTCTATCTGGAAAGCAATTAAGGCTTCTTTTGTTTTTGGACCAAATGATCCATCTACATCAGCAAGGCTCAAGTACCCATGATCACTCAATACAGTCTGCAAAGTTCTGACATCATCTCCTTTTGAATATAATTTAATAGTCTGAGAGAAAACACTTGCGGAACAGTCTTTGTTTTTCTTTTCTTTGTTATTTTTATCCAAAGTAGTCTCATCACCTAAAGAACTATTTCCTTGGATACACTTTGTAGACATCTTGGTTGAAGTCCAAGCATTTACATTCCCTCTTTCTCTCCAGGTAGTAATTGTCTCTAATTTATAATCTTCTACTGAAGTTGTATTTGGGAACCACTTTTTACAGTAAGTTAGTTTGTCTAGATTTGCTCCAGATACTCCATCTGGGTCTGTTTGCCAAGTTCCATTTGCATCAATGTGTTGGTTAACTTTACCG
>JAQVGE010000033.1 GCA_028696935.1 Minisyncoccota bacterium
TTTTCAGTTAATTCGGTTATGCCAGGAGATGTTTTTACCCTAACAGTTTATTCTCATTCGGTTTCTGTGACAGCAACGAGCTCTGATACTACATCAACTATTGCCTCTAAATTAATACATGCAATTAATGCAACAACTGCTTCGCAGTGGAATGAGTATGGAAGTTTTCCATCAACACACATTGCTTACACCGATACTGATTCTTGGATTCATTACCCGACAAAACCTTATGCTTACTGGGGTGGTCCAGATACGGTTATTATTAGATTAGATTACCAGCACAGTTTTGCTCCTAGTGTAAAAAGAGCTTGTTCAAATTTTCAAACATCTTCTTTGTGTACGGCAAATTCTGGATGTTCTTGGTCAACACCTACTCCGACCGTTACTGTTTGGGCAAACGGCTCAACTAGCCCAGCGACTGTTCCTTCAGGGAGTAATGTTTCTGTGACTTGGGATTCAACCAATGCAACTAATTGTACTTGTACTTATCTAAAAAATGGAGTTTCTACTTCCTGTGGAACAGGAGCCGATAAATTAACAACTCCTTATATTGCACAAGGGGTAAATGCTAAAACAACTTTTACGGTTAGTTGTACACAAGACTAACATAAAACTAATATTTCTTAAGATTTTTGTATTTAGGATATAAAAGTTATCCACTTGTTGTATTGACAAACAGGGCTAAATCATATCATAATAAAATTAAGAAATTTTGAAAATTAAATATATAGGAAATGAAAAAGATCTTGATTTTATTGATCGGCTTGTTTTTCATCCTTATAATAGGGTGTGATGGGCCTTTGGCACCCTTGGTGCCTGATGAACCTGATCCTGTTCCTA
The DNA here is from genome assembly GCA_028696935.1 of Minisyncoccota bacterium. The sequence continues at coordinate 841 of JAQVGE010000033.1, forward strand.
TTTTGGAACTCGCTATATCTGCCTCACCTTTAAATCTTACCGAAGGTGAACAGTCGACAGTTGTTTGGAACACAAACGGAAATAACTGTACTTTAAATGGGGAAGTTGTTAGTTCAAATGGAATTAAGGTGGTTAAACCCTTAAACACCACTGACTACACTTTAACTTCTTGTCTTGGAGAGATAAAAAAAACTTCCACTATAACTATCGTTGTTGAACCAGTTTTAGTTCCGACTAGAACAGACACTCTTTGTCGTTCCTATTGGCAACTAAAAGAAACCATCTATTTGTTTGAAGGAGAATGGCATACTGTTAACCTTCAAGAAGGCCAAAAAAGGACGAAAAGATATTTTTATCCTAATAATACTTTTGAAGCTTTTCTCGATGGAGCTTTGATTGGTAATGGAAACTGGCAATGGCTTTCATCCGACTCAATTCTTTTGAGTCAAGAAAGGCGTGCTTACAAGATGACAGACACAACCTTAGTCTTGTTCGGTAATTCAGAAAATGCCTATGGCATTAGTACTTTTGTTCGAAGTTCTAAGTAAAAATAAAATGAGATTGCTGCGTTTTTAAACGCAGCTTTTTTATTTGTATTGATAATTTTATTCTTCTTGTCTTTTAAAAATGATATAATTTAATTAAGTTTTTAATTAAATTTAAATATAACTATTATGAAAATTTTAAAATTTTTTGTTTTTGTTTTGATAGGGTTTGTTGGTTTTACTACAAACTTTACAGTTGTTTCTGCAACCACCGCTGTAGAGTATTCAAAAGGACCAGTTTTGGCATCTGTGGGTATTCACGACATAGAGATAGACCAAAAAGATAATGTTTTAGATATCTCTTTTAACATTTCAAACGGAGAAGGTGTTCAGACAGGTGTTATGTATGGAGTTAAGCTCATAAAAGAAACGGACCAAGGTCAGTTTGTGGTTGATGAAAAGGTTTATGATGAAAAATTAACCCTAGGAGAAAATGTTCTCATTGAGAAAAATATTACTTATGTGGCTCCTTCTAGTCTTGATGGAGAATATTCTGTTTTGTTGGTTGCCAAAAATGAAAGTAGTTTTGTTTTTGGGATGTCTTTTGCTGGTAAGATAAATTTAGTTTCTTCAGAAAAAGGAATAGAAATATTACCTGAATCTTGTTCGCTTTTTATTGATAAGGCCCCATTTGATAGAGGTTATGATTTATCAAGAGGGGTTGATGTTTCTAAAGAAGAAAGTTTAATTTTAAAATGTGATATTTCAAACAAGACAGATGGAGACATTGTAGCTAATCCAGTTTTTGAAACTCATTATCGAACAGTATATGGAGAAATTGTTCCTCATTCAGATGTTTTAAATAATCCTATAACTCTTAGTCAGGGTGAAAATAAAGATGTTTTAATTTATTTACCAAAAGCTTTAAAGCCTCAATCTTATGATGTAAAAGTTTCACTTGAATATGAGAATGGCAATTCAAACAGTATCATCACCCACTATGTTCTTCAAGGGGCAAGTGCAACAATTCAGAATTTATCTTTAGATAAAGACTATTATGAGAAAGGTGAGACGGCTAAGATTTTCTTGTCTTGGTTTCCATCAGCTGACAGTTTCCCAGGAAGTAGAATAGGAGAAGGAAGCTCAATTTCTGATGTTTCTATGAAAGCAAAAATCACCAATAAAAATGGTTTAAATTGTACTTCCCCATTAATTGAAAGTCTTTCCATGGAACACAATACAATGAAAAATGAATTCAATGTTCCTATAACTAAAAGTTGTATTAATCCAGAAGTTTCTCTTTCTTTAGTTGATGGTAAAGGGAATATTTTAGATGAAAAAACATTTAAAGTCGAAACAACAACAAAAGCAGAAGAACCAAATTTAATTTTCCCAATTGTTTTGATAATTATTGCTCTTATTTTAATTCTTTATTTTTTAGGCAAGAAAAAGAATCTTTCTGTGAGTAATACCCAGATTAATTCTTTCTTCCTCATTCTTGTTTTTGCCTTCTCTAGTTTAATTATTCCTCTGGTTAAAACTTCAGCTTATTATGCTTTGGAAATTGCTGTTAATGGTGGTGGAGGTGGTGGCGGCGGAGGAACAACTGATCCTGCTGATACGGGAACTCCTCCAGCTGGTTTAAACGCTAGTATCAATTTAGACAAAACAGTTTATTCTCCTGGTGAGACAATCACTGTGACCTCATCTGTTTTTTATGTTGCTTGTTCTAATACGACAAAAGATATTGAAGTAACTGGTTATATAACTAATGGCAGTACTTACACAAGTAGTACCCAAACTTTATATGTGGGGTCTGTTACAGGTGGAGCTAGTCCTACCTACTATACTTCTAATTTTACAGCTCCAAGCACCGCTGGAACATATGTGTTAAAGGTCAAAATTGATGGTTATACTCCGGCTTATTATTCTTCTGGTGTTACAAGTTCATATTATGAAGACTTTGTGTCCTTTAAATATGACCTAGTTGAGGGTATGTATGATTATTATTCTAGTCATCCATATATAGATGCAGTTATTGGCATAATTTATACTGCTGATGATTTGAATGATTTATATCTAATAAATGATTTTATTAGTGAAGTTACTATCTCAGGATCAGATAAGTCTCTAAGTTTTAGTCGTAATTATGATTTACAATTTACCGTTATTGCTCCACCAACCGTGACTGTTTGGGCAAATGGGTCAACTAGTCCATCAGCCATATCTTCAGGGGGTAATGTTGATGTTACTTGGGATTCAACTAATGCAACTAGTTGTAATTGTACATATTTAAAAGATGTTAATGGGATTAAAAAACCATTTTCTTGTGGAAATGGAACAGATAAGATAAGTCCTAATATTATAAGTGGAGTAACCACTCAAACAACTTTCACGGTTATTTGCTCTAATTAAAATATTTGAATTACTTATTTATACACAAAAACCAGCATAAAGGCTGGTTTTTGTGTATAAATTATTCTTGCATGCTTTTATCTATGATATAATACTTTATAGTATTTTCTTATTATTTTTTATTAGTCGTCTTTATATTTTATGATTAAATTTAATAAACTATTCTTAATTTTATCAATCTTGTTTTTTTCTTTTTTCTTAAGTTCATCTTCTGCTTTGGCTGGATCAGCAACAGGAAGTGTGACAATTGACGTTTATGCTTCTTGTACTACTGGGCCTGCTGGGTATACTAAATGTTCAGATGAAAATCAAACTTGTTCTTTTTCCGGTGAGGCCAATGTTGCTTTTGGTTGTAATAGCTCGTTTAACTATAAAGATTCAACTGATAGTATTGCTTGTAACAACACCACTTTTGGAGGAGACCCAGCCCCAGGTGTTTTCAAGGCCTGTTTTTATAAACCGTATGTAATGCCGACTTCTACTGTTCCAACAGTTTCAAATCTTGCTTGTAAATCTGCCACCTTAAATGCAAATGTAACTGATGCAGGTTTCCCTGCAACTGTAACTGGACGTGGTTTTTATTGGGGCCCTGCTTCACATCCAACGACTGGTGGGGCTGCAGGTTCTGGTACAGGGGCTTATTCATTGAATATTACAGGACTAAACCCTTCAACGACCTACTGGATTTTTAGTTATGCTGGAAATGCGACTGGTACTTTTTATTCAGCTCAAAATACTTTTACTACTCCAGCTTGTCCGACCCACACCGTCACCTTCAACGGTAATGGTTCAACTGGTGGATCAACTGCTACTCAAACTTTCACTGAAGGTGAAACAAAAAATCTAAATGCTAATGGATTTACCAGAACAGGCTATACTTTTGCCGGTTGGGCAACATCCTCAACTGGATCAGTTGTTTATGCTAACCAAGCTAGTTATACAATGGGAACATCTAATGTAACCTTATACGCAAAGTGGACAGCAAATGCTGTCATGTCCGGTACTATCAATGCAAACAACTGTACAATCGCAGCAGGTGGTAATAGTTGTAGTTCAAGTCTAAGCTGGAGTACTACAAACCCAGTTGGAACTTCAGCTGTTACAACTCCAACCAACATTACTGTTAAAACAGCTAACACAAGTACTGCAACCTATACTGTTGCCTATGGAACTCGAACATTTTATCTATACAACAACGGAACACTCCTTGATCAAGATCCAGCTACTGCTTCATGTACTTCAGGAACTAGTTGGAATGGAAGTAGTTGTCAGACGAATGTTGTTACCCACACTGTCACTTTCAACGGTAATGGTTCAACTGGTGGATCAACTGCTACTCAAACTTTCACTGAAGGTGAAACAAAAAATCTAAATGCTAATGGATTTACCAGAACAGGCTATACTTTTGCTGGCTGGGCAACAACTTCTACTGGGTCAGTTGTTTATGCTAACCAAGCTAGTTATACAATGGGAACATCTAATGTAACCTTATATGCAAAGTGGACAGCAAATGCTGTCATGTCCGGTACTATCAATGCAAACAACTGTACAATCGCAGCAGGTGGTAATAGTTGTAGTTCAAGTCTAAGCTGGAGTACTACAAACCCAGTTGGAACTTCAGCTGTTACAACTCCAACCAACATTACTGTTAAAACAGCTAACACAAGTACTGCAACCTATACTGTTGCCTATGGAACTCGAACATTTTATCTATACAACAACGGAACACTCCTTGATCAAGATCCAGCTACTGCTTCATGTACTTCAGGAACTACTTGGAATGGAAGTGTTTGTCAGACGAATGTAGCTCCAGTTGTTACTCTAACTGCTAATCCAGATTCAGGTACAGCGGGAGTAGTTAATCCAACTCTAACTTGGACAGTTTCTGGAACAGCCACTTCTTGTACTGCTTCATCTCTTGAGTCTAACTGGTCTGGTTCTAAAACAGTCGGGGGTTCTCAAATAATGGGGGTACTAAATACACCAAAAACTTATACTTATAACTTATATTGCTCCAATGGTTCAGTAAATAGTCCTATAGTGACAGAAACTATTTATGTTACTCTTCCTGCTAAAATTTTAAGTTTCACCGCTAATCCAGATGAAGTCAAATATAACGGGATAACATCCTTGGCTTGGTCTTCAGAAGATGCTCCCGCAACATGTAATTTGTCTGGTGGAGAATTTAGTTCTGACCCTGTGCCAAATAACTCAACTGGTTATTCTGCTGGGCCTCTCAAAGAAACAACAACTTTCACTCTTCAGTGTGGAGATGCCCAAGCTGAAGTAATTGTTGTTGTTTTACCACCAGATCCTATCTTTGACGAGAATTAAATTACAATAGAGCTAAATATATTCTCAAAAAAAGACAGAGTCCCAAAGCCGTGTCTTTTTTGGACAAAAAATGTGTTATAATTTTAAGGTTATTAATTTTTTTAAGAAAATCTCTATGAAAAATATTTTAAAATTTTTATTTATCTTTGTATTCTTTTTAGGTAGTAGTATCTCTTGGGCTGAAGAAATAAAGGATGAAATTATTCCTTCTTCTACAGGGGCAGTTTTACTAGCCACTGTTAATATTGAAAATCCAAAGATTATTTCTCAAAATGGAAATACTTTTGAAATATCTTTTGATTTAACTAACAGAGAAATTATTCAAACAGGAGTTAAATACAGTATTAAATTATTAAAAGAAACAGACAAGGGTCAGTTTTTGGCTGACGATAAAGTTTATCCAGAAAAGATATCTTTAGCTGAAAATAGTAGAATTTCTAAAAAGATATCTTATGTGGCACCAGCTAATTTAGAAGGTGATTTTATTTTAGTTATCGAGAGTAAAAATGAAAGTGGTTTTCCTTTTGGTTTAACCTCTGTAGGCAAGGTTAGTTTAACTGCTTCTCAAAATTCCTTTAATGTTCTACCAGAAACTTGTTATTTGGGGGTAGACACTGAAAATAATTCTAAAAAATATAACTTAAAACAAGGAATAGATATTTTACCCTCAGAAAATATTTTGCTTAATTGTGTTTTAGAAAATAAGAAAAAAGAAGAGATTTCTATTAATCCTATTTTTGAGACTTTTTTTAGAACTATTTATGGTGAAAAAGTTGAGCATGGTTTGATTGAGAGCAAGCAGTTTATATTAAAGCCAGAAGAAAAGAAGAACATCTCGGTTATATTACCAAAAGCCCTAAAACCACAAGCTTATGATGTAAAAGTTTCTTTTGAGTCAAATGGGGTCGAGTCAAATGGAGTCGTTGCTCATTATGTTATTCGTGGTATAAGTGCAACAATTCAGAATGTTTCCCTAGATAAAGATTATTATAAAAAAAATGAAATTGCTAATATTTCTTTGTCTTGGACACCTGGAGCTGATAATTTCCCCAATACAAGGATAAAAGAAAATTCAGCTGTGTTTGAAACAAAAGCTCTAATTTCTATTTTTAATAAAAAAGGGGCAGTTTGTGTAGAAAAAGAAGAATATAATTTACCTCAAATTTCAATAGAGCCAAGAGTGGATATTCCGGTTTCTGTTATTGAAAAATGTAAAAATCCTTTGGTTCAAATATCGCTTGTAGATTCTGAGAATAACACTCTTGATGAAAAAAATTTTAGTTTTGAGACAACTACTAGGGGTCTGAATAAAAATATTATTATTTTAGTAATAATTCTAGTTATAGTTTTATTTTTATTTTTAATCCGATACCTTAAAAATAAAAGATTAAATAAAACAGCAATGTTTTCTTTAATTTTACTAGGATTTATTTTACCTTTTAGTTTTGTTAAGGCAGATACTTATACTCTCGGCGATACTAACGGTTCTTTTTGGGCCTATGTAACAATTGGAATTGATAAATCTGAATATGAACCGAATGAAAAAATGATAGTTTCAGGAAATGTTTATTATTCGGCTTGTGCTAATGAACCAGCTGATGTTAAATTAACCTCTCGGACGTCAAGAAGAGAAGGCTCTACTCATAGCTATGTAGGCAGTACCATAACTCATATTGATAAATCAATCCAAGGGGGAGATACAATTTATTATTCAAAAGAAGAAACTGCTCCCTCTCTACCACATAAGGGTTATTCTCGTCAATTTACTGCTTCAATTACTGGCTCTCAGCCTGGTGAATATTTATCTCTTTATGAAGAGATACCATTTTTAGTAAAAGGAGAAAGTTCTTGTTTAGAAACTCATTATAATTGTTCTGGGGGGGTAACTTCAATCTCTAGAACAGAAACAGATTCTTACTGGGAATGGCAATGTCCTCCAGTTACCTCTGGTTTTGAAACTAAAATGTGTAAAGAAGATAAGCCCGACCATGGAGTTTGTGATTTAACGATGGTGAACAAATCCTATTATCAAGGGACTTGGAAATATAAAACAAATTATGGTTGTACAGTTGGAGTTTCTGGTAATCAGTCTGCTAATAAGACACCTTCAGAAACAGCTAACTGGACCTGGACTTGTACAGGAGAAGACGGAGTTCCTGTTCAATGTCTACTTCATATGCCTGGTCTTTGTGGAACTTCATTACTTGAATGTAAACAAGGTTCGGCAAAGACATCAGCTCAAGCTGGCTCTTGGACTTGTAAAACAGGAGAAACAGGAACAGCTGATTCATGTAAAGTTAATATAGAAGAAAATACTAAAAACGGAGAATGTGGAGAAACTAGAAATACATGTAAGGTTGGTGAACCTTATGATGGTAAATTAATTAATTCAAATACAGAATATTCTTGGAAGTGCAGTGGATTAGATGGAGGGACAGATTCTTCTTGTGTTGTTCCTAGTGATAAACCTTACGGGAGCTTATCTGCCGAACCAGACACCTGCATTGTTCCTATTGGTGAAAATAGTTGTTTAATTGATAAAGTCACTTGGCAAGTTAATAATTACACCGATTTATATGGAGCAAGAGTTTGGGATGGAGTAAAAGATATTAGGTATAATAAAAATCCAACTTCGACATGGGGGAGAACTTCGGTTCCTTATACAATAACTGATTTTGCTACAAGAGGACTAGAAAGAAACATCGAACTAAGAGCCTACTCCACTTCTTCTTCTAAATATACCGTGCTCGATAAAATAAAGGTTAGAGCAATTTTAGAAGAAAACTTATCTCCAGCAACTCCAACGATTAATGGGGATAGAATATTAACTATTGCTAAAACAGGAGAATGGGTTTTGTATTCAACTGATCCAAATAATGAAAAAATTCGTT